>NZ_RBIJ01000003.1:149679-245073 GCF_003633725.1 Brockia lithotrophica
ACAAGGCGGGAGCGACGCACGCCTGAGCTCAGCCAAGGCCGCCTTCGATCTCGAGTTCGATGAGCTTGTTGAGCTCTTGGGCGAAGACGAGGGGCATCTCGCGGGCCACCGGGTTGATGAACCCGAGGACAATCATCTTGACGGCCTCGTCTTCGGGGATACCGCGGCTCATGAAGTAGAACAGCTGCTCCTCGCTCACCTTGGACACGCTGGCCTCGTGTTCTAGGACGACGTCTGCGGTCTTTACTTCGTTGTACGGGAAAGTGTCCGAGGTGGAGAGGTCGTCGAGGAGGAGGGTGGCGCAATCTACCTTGGCCTTCGAGCCGCGGGCGTTGGCCCCGAAGGCCACGAGACCGCGGTAGTTCGTCTTGCCGCCGTCCTTACCGATGGATTTGGAGACGACGGTAGCCGTGCAGTTCGGAGCGTTGATGAGCACCTTCGTCCCGACGTCTTGGATTTGCCCCTTTCCCGCGTACCCGATGGAAAGGACGTCTACACGCGCCCCTTCGCCCTTGAGGATCGCAGAGGGGTACTTCATCGTCACCTTGGCCCCGAGGTTGCCGTCCACCCACTCCATCGTGCCGTGGGCCTCGACGCTCGCCCGCTTCGTCACGAGGTTGTAGACGCTCTTGGACCAGTTCTGAATCGAAGAGTAGCGCACGTGCGCACCGCGCTTCACGACCACTTCCACGACGCCCGCGTGGAGGATGTTCGTGTTGTAGAACGGCGCAGCGCACCCTTCGATGTAGTGCACGAAGGAATCCTCGTCGGCGACGATGAGGGAACGCTCGAACTGCGCCATCCCCTCGGTGTTGATCCGGAAGAACGCGTGCACGGGGAGTTCGAGCTTAAGCCCCTTGGGAATGTAGAGGAACGTTCCGCCGGACCAAAAGGCGGCGTTGAGCGCCGCAAACTTGTTGTCGCTCGCCGGAACGACCGTCCCGAAGTACTCGCGGAAGAGCTCCGGGTACTCCTTGAGCGCCGTGTCCGTGTCGAGGAAGATCACACCGCGTTGCTCGAGCTCCTTTTTGAGGCCCGTGTAGACGACTTCCGAGTCGTATTGGGTGGAAACCCCCGCGAGAAACTCCTGCTCTTCCTTGCTCAGGCCGAGGCGTTCGTAAGCCTTCTTGAACTCTTCGGGAACTTCGTCCCACGTGCGGGCGGGACGCTCCACGGGCGGCTTTACGTAGTACGTGAGGTCGTCCAAATTGAGCTCCGAAAGGTCCGGTCCCCACGTGGGCATGGGCTTCTTGAAAAAGATCTCCAACGCCTTGAGGCGGTACTCGGTCATCCAGTCCGGTTCGCCCTTGGACTGCGAGAGGTCGAGGACCAGCTCGCGGACGATCCCCTTGGGAGCGCGGTAGGCCGCTTGGATGGCGTCGCGCACGTGGTAGCGTTCAATCCCTTCCACGAGAGGTTCGCCCACGACGCATCCCCCCTTTTCTTCAGTTTACCCTAGGCCGCCTTCGATCTCGAGGGCGATGAGCTTGTTGAGCTCCAACGCGTACTCCATGGGAAGCTCTTTCGTAAAGGGCTGGAGGAACCCCTGGACGATGAGTTGGGTCGCTTCCGTCTCCGTAAGACCTCGGCTCATGAGGTAGAAGAGCTGCTCCTCGCTCACCTTGGACACGCTCGCCTCGTGCTCGAGGACGACGTCCGCGGTCTTCACCTCGTTGTACGGAACGGTGTCAGAAAAGCTTTGGTCGTCCAAAAGGAGCGTCGCGCAGTCTACCTTGGCCCGCGAACCCCGGGCCTCGGGGCCGAAGAGGACAAGTCCCCGGTAGTTCACCTTGCCGCCGTCCTTGGCGATGGACTTGGAGACGACCGTGGCCGTGCAGTTCGGGGCGTTCACGAGAATCTTCGTCCCCGCGTCCTGCACCTGGCCCTTCCCCGCCAAGGCGATGGAAAGCACGTCGGCGTGCGCTCCCTCGCCGCGGAGGATGACGGACGGGTACTTCATCGTCACCTTGGACCCGAGGTTGCCGTCCACCCACTCCATCGTGCCGTGGGCCTCGACACTCGCCCGCTTCGTCACGAGGTTGTAGACGTTGGGGGACCAGTTTTGAATCGTCGTGTAGCGTGTCCGCGCGCCGCGCTTCACGATCACCTCGACGACGGCGGCGTGCAGGGAATCCGAAGCGTACAGGGGGGCCGTGCACCCTTCCACGTAGTGGACGCTCGCCCCCTCGTCGACGACGATGAGCGTCCGCTCGAACTGCCCCATGTTTTCCGCGTTAATCCGGAAGTACGCCTGCAAGGGAATGTCCAGCCGAACCCCCGGCGGAACGTAGATGAACGTCCCTCCGGACCACACGGCGCTGTTTAAGGCGGCGAACTTGTTGTCGCTCGGCGGGACCACCGTGGCAAAGTATTCGCGAAAGAGCTCCGGGTACTCCTTGAGCGCCGTGTCCGTATCGAGAAAGATCACGCCCTTGGATCCGAGCTCTTCCTTGAGGCTCGCGTAAACGACTTCCGATTCGTACTGCGCCGTGACCCCGGCGAGGAACTTCTGTTCCGCCTCGGGAATCCCCAGACGTTCGAAGGTGCGCTTGATCTCCTCCGGAACTTCGTCCCAGGAGCGCCCCTTGCGCTCCGTGGGCTTCACGTAGTAGACGATTTCCTCAAAGTCGATCCCCGAAAGGTCGGGCCCCCAGCGGGGAAGGGGCATCTCCAGAAAGAGCTCGAGCGCCTTGAGGCGGAACGCCGTCATCCAATCGGGTTCGCCCTTCATGCGCGAGATCTCCAAAACGAGGTCGCGCGTGAGGCCCTTAGGGGCCTTAAAGACGTACGCTTCCGGGTCGCGAAACCCGTAGCGGTAGGCGTCGGGAAGGAAGGAAGCGTCCGCCACGTCCATCACCCCATCCTCGCACCCGGCGGTGCGGCGTTTGCGCCAAATTCGCGTCTCCTACGCGAGTCGAAGAGGAGGCGATCCTTCGCGTTTCCCAGTTCCGCGGGCCACGCCCCGAAGCGGCTCAGCGCGCCTCCGCCGGAACGAGGCCGAGCTTCCGCTCGACGCCCCGGGCGATCTGCTCGGGAAGCTCTCCCGCGGTGAAGTCCCGCAGGACTTCCTCGAGGAAGCCGAGCACGAGGAGGCGTTCCGCCTCCGCGCGCGAAAGACCGCGGCTCATGAGGTAGAAGAGTTGGAGGTCGTCGACGCGTCCCGCGCTGGCGGCGTGGTCCGCGTACAGGTCGTTGTCGTCGATGAAAAGGAACGGGTTTGCGTCGCCGCGGGCGCGGCCTCCGAGCATGAGGAGGCGCGTTGTCTGCTTCCCCGTAGACTTTTTGGCACCCTTGTGGATGTGGGTGATCGCGTTGAAGACGTGGTGCGCCTCATCCTTGAGGATGGCCTTGACCAACGTACGGCTTTCCGTGGCGCGCGACCGGTGAATTTGGGAAAAGGTGTAGGCCCCCCGCTGCTTCCCGGAGCCGATCCCGGCAAAGCGGATCGTCCCCCGCCCCCCGTCGGCGTCGTAGAGGAGCGTCGTGAGGATCGCCCCGTCGGCGTCGCCCAGATCGGCCTCCCGGACGTCAAGCGAAGCGTCGCGCCCCACGCGCCCCGTACGCGCCTCGAAGCGGCGCGCCCCACGACCTCCGACATGCAAGACTTGGTAGTTCACCTGCGCCCCATCCGCGGCAAAGACCTCGGCGACGTGGGTGGCGAGGACGCGGACGTCGTCAGCGAAGAGACGACGCTCGACGAGCGTAAAGCGCGACCCCCGACCGGCGACGACGAGCGTTCGCGTGTGGCGCGCAAGACCTTCGTTACGGTCGGTCGCCACCCAGACGATTTCCAACGGTTCGGCCACCTCCACGCCCGGAGGGACGTAGAGGAAGGCCCCCTCCTGCCAGAGCGCCGCAGACAACGCCGTCAGTCGATCGGACCCGTCGGGTACGGCGGTGCCCAGGTAGGGTTCGACGAGTTCGGGGCGCTCGGAAGCCGCCTCACGCAGGGAGAGGAGGAGGACGCCTTGTTCGCGCAGGTGCGGTGCGATTTCCGCACGCACCAGCGCTCCGTCTGCTGCGAGAAACTCGGCCATGGCCCCCGAAGGGAGAAAAGCGGAGAGCGGCTCGGCGAGTTCCCGTTCCGCAAACTCTGGCGCCCGGTCGCCGAATCCCTCGGGTAGGTGGGAAAATTCCTCGATGCGCAGGTTGGCGGCGTTGTACTTCTCGATGTGCGGGTAGGCCAGTTCTCCCACGCGGGCGAGCGCGTTCTTGCGGCGGTTTAGGAGCCATTCGGGTTCGCCGAGGGCGCGCAAGCGCGCGATGAGGCCTTCCGCTTCGGCCGCGTGCAGGAGTTCCGTTGCCATCGAAATCCCCCCTCACGCTTCCTGGCCGACGACTTCGTCGGTGATCCCGAGCTCTTCCCGAATCCAGTCGTACCCGCGGGCCTCGAGTTCGCGCGCGAGTTCCGGCCCTCCGGACTTCACGATGCGCCCCTGCATCATCACGTGGACGAAGTTCGGCTCGACGTACTGGAGGATGCGCTCGTAGTGCGTGATGAGGAGGAAAATGCGCTCCGGCGAAGCGAGGTGGGTGATCCCCCGGGCGACGACCTTGAGCGCGTCGATGTCGAGCCCCGAGTCGACCTCGTCCAAAATGGCGACCGTCGGCTTGAGGAGGAGCATCTGAAGGATTTCGTTGCGCTTCTTCTCGCCGCCGGAAAAGCCCTCGTTTACGGAGCGCCCCGCCATCTTGACGTCCATTTCGAGGAGGGCGAGCGCTTCGTTCAACTGCTTCATGAACTCCGTAAGGGGGATCGGGCTGTCGGCCGGGCGGCGGGCGTTGATCGCGGCACGGAGAAAGTCCGCATTCGTCACCCCGGGAATCTCGCTCGGGTACTGCATGGCGAGGAAGAGCCCGCGCCGCGCCCGTTCGTCTACCGAGAGCTGGAGGAGGTCCTCGCCGTTGAGGAGGACGCGCCCGCGGGTGACCTCGTAGCGCGGATGTCCCATGATCGCCTGGGCGACCGTGCTCTTGCCCGCGCCGTTGGGCCCCATGATCGCGTGAATCTCCCCACCCCGCATCGTCAGGGAAAAGCCGCGAACGATGGGCTTCCCGTCGACGCTCACGTGCAGATCTTCGATGACGAGTTCCGGCTGCGCCACGTTGATCCCTCCCTGAATAATCGGCCGCTCGGCCCGATCTGGTCGTTAGAAGTACGCACGGAAGCGCTCACACGTAAGTGTGCCCGGATACATACCCCATCGGGTATCGGGGCGCACCCCGCCCTTCCTAATGGGCATAGTACCAAAACGTGGAGCAAGAATCAAGTGATTTTCACCAAATGTTCACACCATCCCATACCGGAAGGTGCGGACGAGGTGAGAACTAGAATCACCTGCAAAACTGAGTCTACTCCTATCTAAGAAAAAAAGCAAGTCGAGAAGCGCAGGGCGCGCCACGTTTCGCGCCTGGGCTCCTCGACCGGAAATCAGCCGTTTGCGGGTTCTTCGTACGGACCCTTCTCCGCAAAGGCGAGGCGGTCTCGGTACCGCGCGGCGAGCACGGAAAACCTGCGGCGGAGTTCCCCAGCCCACGCCTCATCGGCGAGGTGTTCAGCCGCCCCGTACAGGTCGAGGGTGTGGTCGATGAGCTCCGCGAGAAGTCGCTCGTCGACCTCTTCCTCGTCGTCCACCCAAAAGGGGACGGTTTCCTTGAGGGCGTCCCAGTCCACCGTGGCCACCTCGTCGAAGTAAAAGAAGGCCGATTCGATGTGCTCGCTCATCTCTTCGATGATCTCGAACTCTCCGTACACCTTGGGGTGGATCTCCCCGCGCCCGCAGACGGGACATACGAGAAAGGGGACGTTTGCGACGACGATCCCGCCGACCTGAATCTTCGCCTTCGTGCCCACCATAAGCGCTCCGCAGCACTGCATCGTCCCCGCCTCCCCCGCGTCGACTCGGCCCGTCTGCCGAGCGCCGATGAATCCATCTCGCATGTCTGGTTCACCCATTATACCGCGTCTTGCACACCCGGCAAAGAACCAAAACAAAGAAGGCGCGGCGCAAGGCCCCCCATGGACCTCACCGCCGCGCCGACGCGCCTTCCGACGAAGCCGCCACTCCACGTGGATCCGGGAATTTCTACGCTTCGCCCACGTGCGCCCGGTAGGCGTCCGCATCCAAGAGTTCGGCAAGTTCGGAGGGATCGCGCATCTCTACGACGATCATCCACCCGTCCCCATACGGCGAGGAATTGATGCGTTCCGGGGCGTCTTTGAGGCTTTCGTTTACCTCTACGACGCGGCCACTCACGGGCGCGTAGAGGTCGGAAACCGCCTTGACCGACTCCACGCTCCCGAATACGCTCCCCTTGTGCACCTCCGTGCCCACCTCTGGGAGGTCCACGTAGACGACGTCGCCCAGCTCGCTCTGGGCGTAATCCGTGATCCCCACGCGCGCGCGGTTCCCCTCGACGCGTACCCACTCGTGTTCCGTCGAATACTTGAGCTCTGCGGGAAACTCCATTCCCATGCTCCTTTCTCCTCTGACCGACGTGTTCTCGTCCGTTCGTAGGTTGGACCGATCCGCCACCACTATAGCGCCTTTTCCGGCAAAAGACAACGAAACCGCCCGCCCCTCGGCGGCGTCCCCTCTAGCTTTCCCTCGCCCTTCCGGATGCCACGGCAACGGAAGCCGTGGAGCTCCCGCTTCGGACGTCGCACCGCGGCAACATCCATAGGAAAAGGGCGGAAAGGGCGCGCAAGAGGGACGAAATCCACATAGCCCCGATGATCCCGAGCTTTGCCGCTATGAGTACGCCGACCTGCGGGGCGAGGAAACCGATGATGCCCACACCGGCGTTGTACAGGGCGATCGCACCGTTTCGGTCCCGCACCTCCCCGAGGGCGAGGAGGACGTTGAAAATGAGGAGTTGCACGCCCGAAAGAAACAACCCCGTCCACAGGTTCACCAAGGCCAGGTAGGGAAGCGACACGGACAGGACCGTGAGAGCGGGAATCGTCGCCATCCCCAAGGTGGCGACGCCCAAAAGGTGCCGCCCGTCTCGCGCCTCGGCAAGCCTCCCCCAAAAACCGTAGGTCACGAGTTGCCCCAAGAGGGAGGTCACGGTAAAGCTCGCCAGCCAAAAGGCGTCGGCATGGGCGATCTTGACGTTGTACAGGGTAAAGAGCGGCCACGCCATCTGCCAGGCAAAGTGAAAGAAGAGGACGGCGGCCAGAAAGCGGCGGAAGCGGGGATCCCGCAGGCTCTCCCCCAGTTCAGCGAGGGAAAAGGACGGAGAAACGCTTCGGTCCGCGCGCGGCGAGGGCACGCGGTGCCGTGCGAGAAAGTACACCTCCAAGAGGCCTGCCGCGAGGGCGACGGAAAAGAAGACCTGATACGGCCAGAGGAGGCGCTTGTCGAACGCGCTCATGAAGGAACCTACGAGGAGGACGGCAAACATCGAGGCAAGCGTGGCCCAACGGTTTCGGGCGCTGAAAAAGGCGTTCCGCCGTTCCGCCGGGATGATCTCCCCGATGAGCGCCTGCCAGAAGAGGTTGGCGAGGGCCTGGGGAAAGGCCATGACCCCCACGAGGAGGACGAGGAGGTCCGCAGCCCTTCCGAAGAGAAGCCAAGGAAGGAGGACAAACGCCGCAAGCAGGCCACGGGTCGCAAGCAGGCTCCAAAGCGTAAGGCGCTTGACCTCCCCCGCATAGACGCGCAAGAGGACCATGCCGAGAAACGTGGCCAAGAGACTCGTGATCTGCGGGAGGGAACTCAAGAGGGCAACCCGGTAGTCGTCGGCGTGCAGGGCTTCCACGGCGAAGAGGGGAAGAAAGCTGGAGACGAGCGTGAGGGATATCGCCGCGAAGAGGCCGTTCCAAAGGCTCATCCGTTCGTTCCAAAGGAGGTCGGAATCCGCCTCTCCCGGGAGTAAGACGTTGCCGAGACGATGCCAAAACGCCCGAAAAGAAAACGGCGGCCGCTTGACCCGCATGGCCTTCCTTCACTTCCCCTCGGGGATTTCGCCGACGACCGGCTCCGGGCATACGCGGATTCCTTCGCCACCTCCGAAAAGCTCGCGCAGAGACGCGAGGGTGTGGGGAACATCCGCTTCGGGGACGTCGACGGTGAGCTGCACGCGCACGGTGAAGTCCGCGGCAAACGAGCATGCGGTTTCGCGCAGAAGGGACTCCACGGCACCGTACCGGCCGTAGTCGACCGTGAGGACGAGACGCCGACAAGGAACGAGCCGTACGTACCCCGCCGCCTCGAGGGCGAGCTGCGCCGCATGGCGGTAGGCACGCACAAGCCCCCCTGCGCCGAGCTTTTTGCCGCCGAAGTACCGGGGGACGGCCACCGCGGCACATACGAGCCCGAGTTGCTCGAGGAGCTCGAGCATCGGCCGACCGGACGTGCCCTGCGGTTCCCCGTCGTCGTCCGCCTTTTTCGCCGGTACCCGGCCGCCGAGGACGTACGCATACGGGATGTGCGTGGCGTCCCAGTGCCTCCGCCGGAGTTCCGCAAGGAAATTCTGGACTTCATCTTCCGTACACGCGCGGCGGGCGTACCCGAGGAAGCGCGAGCGCTCCACGAAGTACTCCACTTGTGCCGGGCCGCGAAGGGTGCGCACGCCCGCCTCGGGAAGCCAAAAGGACCCCTCTGCCGACGGAACCATAGAAGCCTCCGTTCCGCACTCCTCCGAGAGGCCGTAGTCGGGCCCCGGAACGCCTTCCGAACTGCGCTCCAATTCCCACCCTCCCCGTCGCAAGCACATGTAGGCCACGCCGTGCGCGCCCCGCGGTACGCCATACCCAAAACAAACAAAAAAGAAAGCCCCTCGCGGGGCGTGTGTTCTCCTGGTGCCGAGTCGGAGAATCGAACTCCGAACTGCGCATTACGAGTGCGCCGTTATACCATTTAACTAACTCGGCAGGCCGTACTGCGCCAGGCGCAAGTTCTATTATACACCCAAAGGGGCGGTTGTCAACCCGCCGGTTGCCGCTTCTCCGAAGCCCTTTCTCGGGCTTTGCCTACCTGCCGGACTTCCCAAAAGTGCGTGGGCGGAAACGCGCAATCCGCGCTCCGCCCACAGGTTTCCCAAATATCCCAAGCGTCCGGGCGCATCCTCCCTCATCCTTCCCCTCCCGGAGGAGCTACGACGTCCCTCCCGAAAAACCCGACGACGATCGAACCCGGTCCGCCATGCAAGGCGATTGCCGGGCCCATCTCCGTGAGGAGAAACTCGACCTGGGGAAGCCGGTCGCGAAGGCGCGCCACGAAGCGTTCCGCCTCCGCGCGGGCGTCTGCATAGGCGATCCCGATCCGCTTTTTCCCCAGGTCGATGCGCGCCACAACCTCCTCGGCGATCGCCGCAAGCGCACGTTCGCGCCCGCGCACCCTACGGAAGAGGTCAAACACGCCGTCCCGGATGAGAAAGATGGGTTTGATCTGGAGGAGTCCGGCGAGACGTCCGTGGAAGCGGTCGATGCGCCCGCTCCGCATGAGGTTTTCCAGAGTGTCGATGTACACGAAGAGATGGAAGCGTTTCACCGCTTCGCGCAACTCCGCCGCCGCCTCCGCCAGAGAAGCCCCCTTCTGACGAAGCTCGTCGGCAAACAAGGCGAGAAGCCCGAGGCCGACGGAGCCCGTCTTGGAATCGACGACGACGATCTGGGCGTCCGGATGGGAGGCGCGGAATTCCTCCGCCGCGAGGTAGGCGTGTTCGTACGTAGCCGAAACCCCGCTGGAGACGGTGAGCGCGAGAATTCCCACATCGGGGGCGGCGGCGTACAGTTCTTCGTACGCCCGGTAAAAGTCGTACGGAGAAGGGCTCGACGTCGTGGGAAAGGTACGGGCCTTGCGGACCACTTCCGAAAAGGCTTCTCCGCGAAGTTCGACGTCGGGGAGCTCCCGACCGTCGACGACGACCTTTTGCGGGACGACGGTGAAGCCGGATGCAGTGAGGAATTCGGGAGGGAGGTCGATCGTGCCATCGACGAGGATTCGGAACAAAGGAATCGCCCTTTCAACCGAAAAGTTTCTCGACCCGCGCCGAGGATCCCGTGCGAAATCCAGCCTCTGCTGGGAGGGACGGGGGCGCGGACCGCGCCTCGTGCCAGCGGGCCACGAGGACCTCGAGCAGGCGGGCCGTGAGTCCCCAGACGAACGCGCCGCCGAGTTCGTAGGCGACGCCCTGCATTTCCGCCCGCCGGAAAGGGTAGGCTTCTCCTCCGGGAAGGCGCGCGTAGGGGAAGGCGCCGCGCGGGCGAAATTCCACTTCGAAGGGATAGCGCTCCGCCGGCGCAGCGAGCACCTCGGACCACGGAACAAAGAGGAGTCTGTCGACTTCGGCGGGGTTGGGCCGATGCGGGAGTTCGGCGAGTTCCCCGACGTAGGCGTGAACGGCGTAAGCGTACGGCGTGACGAGCGTGCCCAACTTGCCCCACGGCCGCACCGCTTCCGGCGAAACGCCCAACTCTTCCGCCGCCTCGCGTACAGCGGCCGCAAGGTAGGAAGGATCCCCTTCTTCTACCTTACCGCCGGGAAAGGCGATCTCCTGCGGCTGACTGCGGAGGGAGGAAGCCCTGCGTTCGAGGACAAGTACGGGTTCATCGGCCTCTCCGACAAAGGCAAAAGGAAGAAAGACGGAAAAGTGCCGGAAAGGGGCAAAGCCGATTAGCTCTCGCTCGCTCACCCGTCCCAGGCCGGAAACGTCCTCCGGCGGGAGGAGGATCCGCCCCCACGCCCGAGCCAAACTCTGTCGATCCCACCGGCCGCCCACGTCCTCACCCCACTTCCGTTCGTCCCCCAAACCCTCCCCCGCCGCTCGCCGCGCGAAGGCGGAAGAAGGGCCTCTATGCCACCATCCTAGCACATTCCACTGCGTTCGCAGAACGGGAAAGCTTTCTCCCCGCTCGGACCTCCGCCGGAAACGATCTCTGCGGGAAAGCCCCGTACCCCCGTTCTCAGATTTTCATGCCGCATATGGTACGATGTAGACACGAAACACCTTAAGGCACCACAAAGACCTCCGGAGGTGAAGGTCCGACCGAAATCGGTCGGGCGTGCCATGCGCTACACACCCAAAACGTACGAAGGGTACCACATGCTCCACGACTTCCGCCGCATCGACTTCTCCTTCTGGCGCGCCCTGGACGAACATGAGAAACAGGCGCGCCTCGAATCCCTCCGCGAGCTCCTCACGGGCTGGGCCGAGCTCGAAACCCGGGGCGAGGGACATTCCCGGATTTACGCCGTCCTCGGCCACAAGGCCGACCTTCTCTTCCTCCACTACCGAAAGTCGTTCGACGCCCTCCTTGACGCCCAATTCGCCCTGAGCCGCATCCCCGCAGGGGACCTCTTCCCCCCGGCGTACGGGTACTACTCCGTCGTTGAACTCGGAAGCCACACAGGCGATCCTTCCTCCGATCCCAAACTCATGGCCGAACTCTACCCCACGCCTCCCAAAGACGGCTACGTCGTCTTTTACCCTATGAGCAAGAAGCGGAGCAAAGACGAGAACTGGTACTGGATGCCCCAAGAAGAGAGGGCGCGGATGATGCGCTCCCACGGCGAGATCGGCCGCAAGTATGCGGGCACGATCCTCCAAGTCGTCGGCGGCTCCCAAGGTCTCGACGATTGGGAGTGGAGCGTAACCCTCTTTGCCGACGACCCAATCGCCTTCAAAAAGATCGTCTACGAGATGCGCTTCGACGAGGCGAGCGCCCGCTACGGCCTCTTCGGGCCCTTCTTCGTCGGCCGCGCGCTGGACGAAACGCAACTCGAACGGCTTCTCACGGGATAGCGTATTTGCGAAACCACCGTCCGTACATGCAAAACGGGGCGCCGTGCAGCGCCCCTTTTTTCCTAATCCGGAGGTTTTCCTCGGCAATATGGTGGAGGCGAGGGGACTCGAACCCCCGTCCGAAAGCCTCACCACGGCCGCTTCTCCGAGCGCAGTCCGGGTTCTCTTCTCGCGCCCGAGTCTCCCCCGGACGGGATCCCCGAACGCCAGCCCTCCTTTGTGTCGCCCCTCCCCGGAGGGCAAAGAGAGTGGCCAAGCCCGCTCAGATGTCCCCTATGCCGCCCTGCGGGCGCGGACGACACAGAGGCTGACCGCGCTAATTAGGCAGCCAGAGCAAGTTCGCGTTCGTTCGCACTTCTTGGTGCCCGCGTTGTTCCGGGGCCGCGGCCCCCCGGCTCGCTACGGCCGCTTCAAGGCCCCCGTCGAAACCAAGGCGCCCCCATGAGTGCGGCAAACTATATTGTACATTGAAAAGGACGTAATACGCAAGACCTCCGACCGACACGGCGTTCGGCCAAACCGCACGCGATTCATCCGGAGGCCGTCCTCTCGGAAGACATCTCGGGAACCTCCGCAGGCGGCTTGGGAACGGCGGGTACGGAGCGGGAACCTACGAGACGGTCGACGCCTAGACGCCGCCGGGCCAGGCTTACGCGCGCCCGTTCCACAAACCATACATAAAACCCCGCGTAAATCCCCACGACCACGACGAGGTAGATCCAGAGCAGAGGAGGTTTGAGAAACGCCGCGACGACGTGCACGCCGACAACCAACGCCGCGGGAAGCCGCGCGAGCCGTTCCGGCCAGCCGGCTTCCCTGAGCCCCCACGAGAGGAGTGCCGCCAACCCAATGCCGAAGAGGACACCAAAGACCGCTGCGCTGGTCATTGTCCTTGTCCCCCTACGTTCAGGTCCCAGATCCAGGTCGTCCACTCGTAGCGCACGCGGAGCGGAGAATCCCCAACGAACCAGGGGGCATGCGTGTTTTCCCCGTCCAGACGAAGGGGCGTGGTGAGCGGCGGGGCGGTCGATAGGGCGGCGAAAAACGCGCTCAGCGCCGCGTACGTCCCTTCAAAGGTCCCCTGCCAGCGCAGGCGCTTGAGGGGAATGTTTTGGAGTTTGTCTGGCAGCATCCCTTTGTCGAACGTGGCCTCCTCGACGACGCCGAGGTCGACGATCGTCACCTGGCTCGCCCTGGCCAAGAGTTCCACCTCGCGCATGATCGACCATCGGTCCCCCTTTGACGGAAGGTACGCCGCGGCCAGGGGATCGGCTTGGCTCGGCTTTTCCTGTTCTGCCTGGCGGATCTTGCTCGCGTACACGTCCACTTCGCGCTTCACCCGGTCGCGCTCTTCCGCCGCACTGCGGACTTCCCGCAAACCTCCGAGGAAGAGAAAGGCAAACACGAGCACCGCGAGTAGGAGAAATGCGAGGGCCGTAGCCCCGACCTTGCGAAGTACGCGCGCACTCGAGATCACTTCTTGCTCCCCCCTTGCGTGGGCGGCGTCTCTCCGGACTGCGGGGGCTGCGCCTTCGCCGCAGCCGCCTTCCGCGGGAGGAGCTCCACCGTGGCCGTATACCCGTTCCCTTGGGCGTCGCGGGTGAAGGGCGTAGGCTGCACGGACCACTCGCCACCCGCCTGCGCGTCCAAATAAGGGATTTCCTTGCCCCAGCGGTCGAGCTTCTCCAAGAAGTCCGCGGCGCTCGTGAGGTCGGCGGACCGCACCTTGAGGACCACCCGTCCGTTGTTCTCGAGAACGAGACCTTCCACGGTCACGCCGGGGACGAGGAGCGAAGAGAGCGTCTGGAGGGCGTCCGTCGTCGGGAGGCGATGGTCCCGTAGGAGCTTGACGGCCTCGACACGGGCCGCCTCCGCGAGGGCGGTTGCCGCGACTTTTTGGTAGTCGTTTTTGAGCTGGCGCAGCTGCGCCTCCAAAGACTCGCGCTCTTTTGCGAGCGGAACGAGGGCGGCGTGCTGGGCCTGAAGGAGGGCGAACAGCACGAGGCCGAGGAAACTGAGGAGAAAGCCTCCCAAAAGAAGTTTGCGGCCGAGGACGAATTCCTCGCGTACGGGCCTAAAGCTCACCGAACGAAAACGAAAGCGGAAAGGCAGCGTTTTGGCTTCCGCGCTCACGCTCGCTCCCCTCCTTGTACCGACGCCAGCGCCGCCGTCAGCTCCCGCGCTCCGGTCAGACCCTCGAGAACGGCGCGCTCGAAAGACACCTTGGGGAGGGCGAGGGCGCGCGGTCCGTACTCTTGGGCGAGACGATCGCCCACGGCCTCGAGGAAGGTGGCGCGAACGTCTTCTTCGCCAAAGAGGACGACGAGATCCACGCTACCCCCTACCCCCCATTCCGGCCCCCAAGCGCCTTGGTAGAAGCGCTCGAGCCGCGCCAAGGTGCGGAGGATTTCCTCGATGAGTTCACCTTCTTCGTCTTCGGAAACCGCACCGGGCAAATCCCGCACGAGCACGGGGATCCCGCCCTCGTACAACGCGAGGAGGACGCGCTCCGCGCCCGCAACGACGATCGCCTTGACGCCGGACGAACCCCCTTCTCCCCCGCGAAGGGTTGGCACGGCCCGCGCCAAAGCGGAAAGCGGGTGTTCGACGCGCTCCACGGCAAACCCGAGCGCCTCCCAGAGGTCCAGGTAGGCGAGGAGCGTGTCCCGTTCCACTGCGACGAGCACCGCGCGCACGCGGTCCTTTTCCTGCGCCAGGGGGAGGACGCGAAACTCGGGATCGCGCATGGGCACGAGGCTCATCGCCCGGTGTTGGGAGAGGAGGTAGCCGCGCATATCTGCCTCGGCGAGCGCCGGAAGGACGTACGCGCGCACGAGAAAGTGTCCCGGGGGAAGGGCGACGGCCACTCGCCCCGGCTTCACCCCCTGTACGATAAACCCTTGGTGGAGGCGCCAGAACATCCCCTGCGGGTCGGCGATTCGCTCCCACCCGACCTCGCCTTCCAGAGGGTAGCGGAGTACCGCCGCCAGCCCCGCGCGAAGCGGCGCCGCCACGTACGCGGAACGTGGAGAAAAGTACGCACCGATGTGCACCTGGGAGTTCATCTCGCTCCCTCCGCCTGCCCCGCCGTTCGGGGCGTCCTCGCGTATTGCGCGTGTTTCTCTCGCGGACGGCCGCACCGCCGCCCGAAAAGACACATCGCCCTTTTTCCGCGGAAGAACGCGGAACCCTTTGTTCCTATCCTACCACTCCTACCACGCCGTCGCGCTCCGCACCTTGCGTCCGAAGAGGCAGACAATACGGTCCCCGCCGCAATCTCCGAGGATTTTGTCACTTATTGGCGAAAACGAGGCCGCCCAGCCGCGAGGCGGCCTCAACTTTACAGGAGATGTTGTTATTCCCACTTTTTTTGGCGGATCTGATCAGCTGTAAGAACCTTTCCGGGGTTATTACCAAGCTTATCAGATATCAAAGTGACCTGCTTTAGATCTCCATTCGCTCCGAACTCTACACTCGAGGTACCCTCAATCTTTGCTCCCCACCCGTCATACGGCTGAGTGAGGTATCCACTATTAACAAGGGTCGCCACATCCACCGTCTTATTGGCGAGCTGTCCGTTTTCTTCTGAAATGATATAGAGCCTGGCGGCTTCCGCGATCTGGCCCGCCGTGTTGATCGTAGCTTCCTGCTTGGAACGCTCGATGATGTTTCCGATGAGGGGTACGGCGATGGCGATGATCACGGCGAGGATGACGAGGACGGCCAAAAGCTCGAGCAGGGTGAAACCGCCGTCCTTGCGGCGTAGGCGGCGGTTCTCTTGGGCGTTCGGCACCGCAGGCCGAACACAGGCGGCGCGAAGGAGCATGCAGATCACCTCCGAGGGATGTTGAGGAGACCCGAGGGCCTCCGGGGCTCAGCGGACGTTTTGGTAGAGCGTGAGGAGCGGGAGGATGATGGAGAGGATGAGAAACCCTACGACCACGGCCATGGCGAGGATGAGGATCGGCTCGAGGGAGCGCTCGAGGCGCTGGAGCGCCTGCTCGAGGTCCATCTGGTAAAATTCGGCGAGTTTCTCGAGCACCGCGTCCAGCGATCCCGTCGCCTCGCCGACGGCCACGGTCTGTACGAGGAGCGGGGGGAAGGTTCCGCCCTCGGCCAGGGCCTGGGAAAGCGAAAGCCCCTCGCGGAGACGCGCGCGGACTTCCTCCAGTTCCTGGCCCAAGGCGGCGTTGCCGATCACGTCCTTTGCAGCCCCCAGAGCGTCCAAGAAGGGTACGCCGGCCGCGTAAAACACGGCGAGCGTGCGGGCGAAGAGGGCGTAAGCACCCACACGCACGGCGCCGCCTATGCCCGGGAGGGCGAGGAGGAGGCGGTCGCGAAACCCCTTGCCGGCGGCGGCAAAGAGGAGAGCGAGGGCGACGAGCGCCGCCAACACCGCCCACCAGTACGAGCCGAAAAACCCCGCCACGGCGAGGACGACGCGTGTGACCCACGGGAGGGGCACGTTCATCTGGGCGAAAAGGGACGTAAAGCGCGGAAGGACGAAGGTAAGGAGGAAGATCACGACGAGGACAGAAAAGACGAGGAGGAAGAGGGGGTAGGCGACGGCCCCCGCGAGCCTTTGGCGCAGGGTGAAGCTCCGCTCGTAAAAGGCAGCCGCTTCGTCGAGCGTGCGCGAAAGCTCGCCGGAAAGTTCGCCAGCGCGCACCATGGCGACGAAGAAGTTGGGAAAGACGCGGGGGTAGTGGGCGAGGGCGTCCGAGAGACCCACGCCTTCCCGGAGCTTGTCCACGACCCCGAGAAAGACCTCCCGCGCCCGCGCGTTTCGCGCCTGCTCGGCCAAGAGGGTAAAGGCGCGCACCATAGGCACCCCGGCGTCGATGAGGATGGCGAATTGGCGGACGAAGAGGACGAAGTCCCTCCCGCTCAAGGGCGAGACGAGGGTGATCTCCTGCGACAAGAGATAAGGAGCGTACTCCTCGAGTGCAACTACGGTTCCTTGGCGCGAGAGCTCGCTGTACGCTGTCCGCACGTCGCCCGCCTCGTGCGTACCCTTGAGGCGTCTCCCCGTCCGGTCGAGAAGGACGTAGCGGTATGTGGCCACGGTGCTTCAACCCCCTTGGTCGCCGGCGATCTCCTGAAGGACTTCTTCGACGGTCGTAAGCCCCTGCACCGCCTTGGCCAAAGCGTCTTCCCAAAGCGTGGTCATTCCCCGCTCGCGCGCCATGCGGTAGAGCTCGTCGCGCTTTGCCCCTTCGGAAATCGCCTGGCGCAAGGCCTCGTCGAGGTAAAGGACCTCATGCACCGCGATCCGTCCGAGGTAGCCCGTGCCTCCGCACGTCGGACAACCGCGTCCGCGGGTGAGTTCGGCGACGTCCATGCCCGCCTGATGGAGGAGCTTGAGTTCCCAGGCCTCCGGAGTGTAGGTTTCCGCGCATTCCGGGCAGACGCGGCGCACGAGGCGTTGGGCGACGACGCCGTTGAGGGAGGCGGCGATGAGGTACGGCGGCACCCCCATGTCCACGAGACGGTAGACGGTCCCCACAGCGTCGTTCGTGTGGAGCGTGGAGAGCACGAGGTGGCCCGTGAGGGCGGCGCGGATGGCGATCTCCGCCGTCTCCTGGTCGCGGATCTCTCCGACCATGAGGATGTCTGGGTCTTGCCGCAGGAGGGAGCGCAGCCCTGCGGCAAAGGTGAGTCCCGCCCGCTCGTTCACCTGCACCTGGTTCACGCCCGGGATCTCGTACTCCACCGGGTCCTCGATCGTCGTGATGTTCACCTCGTCGCTCTTGAGGTACTGAAGGGCCGCGTAGAGGGTCGTCGTCTTACCGCTCCCCGTAGGGCCCGTGAGGAGGACGATTCCGTGGGGCTGGCGGATCATGCGGAGGAAGAGCTCGTAGTTGTGGTCGGAAAACCCGAGCTCGTCGATCGTCTTGAGACCTGCGCGGCTGTCGAGAAGGCGGAGGACGATCTTTTCCCCGTGGATCGTCGGAAGCGAGGAGACGCGGACGTCGATCTCGCGGTCGTCCACGTGAAAGCTCATCCGACCGTCCTGCGGACGGCGGCGTTCGGCGATGTCCATGTTTGCGAGGATCTTGATCCGCGCGACGACCATGTTGTAGAGGCGGAAAGGAAGGGTCTGCTCGCGACGCAAGCGCCCGTCGATGCGGAAACGCACCTGCGCCCCATCGGAAAAGGGCTCGATGTGTACGTCGCTCGCCCGCAGGCGTGCCGCCCGCTGCAAAGTTTCCGTGACGAAGCGGGCCGCCGGAGAGCTCACGTCGATGGCTTCGGGGGGACGAGACTCCTCCCCCTTCTCGCCCCCGCCCTCCGCCTCCCCGCTGTACAGGCGGGCCACGGCGTTGTGAAAGTCGGCACTCGAGGCGAGGTACGGCTTGACCTTGAGGCCCGTGACGCGCTCGAGGTCTTCGATGGCAAAAACGTCAAGCGGATCCAAAAACGCGACGTGGAGCACGTCTCCGTCCTGCTGAAAGGGAACCGCCCGGTACCGCTCCGCAAGTTCGCGCGGTACGAGGCGCACGAGGCGGGCATCGGGATGGTACCGGGAAAGGTGCACCTGGGGAATTCCCAGCTGCGAACTGAGCACGCGCAAGAGCTCGCCTTCCGTCACGTACCCCAAGGAGACGAGCACGTCCCCCAGGCGCTCGCGCGTCTTGCGCTGGCGGGCAAGCGCCTCCTCGAGCTCGGCCTGCGTGATGATCCCCCACTCCACCAGTAGGTCCCCCAACCGCTTCCTGGCTTCCGTCGCCATGGTCGCTCTCCCTTCCCTCGGTACTCTCGAAAACCCGCCGCCGGTTATCGGGCCAAAACGGCGCGCCATGTATCGCATCCCCGAAACGCGCGGGACCGTCGGTTCTGTCCTTGCGTGATAAATAAACTCAATAAAGAGAAGTTTGCGTCGGACGCGCTTCTTAGGGAAAGTATACCCCAGAGAATCTCCCGTGGCAAGGGAAGCGCGGATATCCGTTTAGACAAAACTTCTTAGCCATAGAAGGGAGGGTATACAAGTGGGGTCTCTTCCTATTTTCGCGCGGAAAATGGTATACTGCAGGTACCAAGGGTCTCGGATCGAGGAACTCGGCGGTGAGACGACGGCGGCGAAATAGCCTTGCAGAGAAAGTAGGTGGGGCCGTGGCAAGCGCGCGGACGAGGGGGCGGAAAAACGGAGAGAAGGCCATTCCCGAGATTTCTCGGATTCTGGGCAAAAGGCGGAGGTGCGAGAGAGACGGGGGCTTCGGTCTCGCGGAAGTCCTCGCGGCACTCGTCCTCTTTTCCCTCATCGCCATAGTTACCTTGGAGCTCGTCGGCGAGAGCGCCCGCATCGGGGCGATCAGCCGGCAAAAGGCGGACGGACTTGAGCTGGCAACTGCCGTGGCGACCGTGTATACGACGGCTCCGCCAGCAAGTCTCGAAGACGAATGGCAAAACCAAGCTAATCTTGCAAGCACCGCCCCCTGCCCCGGAGCGCCGCACCCGGGGTTTTACCGCCTCCCGCAGGAACGCGAGATTTCCTTAAGGGCCCTTCTTCCGCAAGGAACTTGGGAGGAAGGGTGGGAAGTGTGCACGCGCCTCGAAAAACCGTATGCCGGGGTGTACCACCTCTTCGTCCACGTGCGGGGGCCGCTCACACACGTGGACTATGACGCCTACCTGCGAGGGGAAGGCCCATGAGACAAAACGCACGTGACTTCTATCGCCGAAAGCGACAACCCAAAGACGCCGGAGTCACCCTCGTCGAACTCCTCGCGGCGCTGGCGGTAGGCTCGCTCCTCCTCCTCGGCGTCTACGCGATCACGGGGCTCTTCACCTCCACCATCGGCGTTGAGCACGCGGAACGTTCAATCGACCGCCAAGCAGACGCCGTCGTCCAGTTTGTAGAGCGCTCAGTAAAAGACGCAGATCAACTGACCGCAAACGGGACGGAAATCACGGCTACCCGTAAGGTCGTCGAATCGGAGTCCGCCCCCGCGAAGCGCGAAGTCGTCACGCTCACCCTGGGGACGGGAAAGGTGAGCCGGAGGTGCGTGCTCTACGACGCAGACGATACTTCGCTCCCTTGCACGTCTCCCAAAGGCGACTCCGACCTCGAAGTCCCCGACCTTCTGGACACGAGCGAGGCGCGTGCAGATCTCCGCACCCTCGTGCTGACGCTCCGCTTCCGCGTACCCGGAGGAGAGCGGGAAGTGGTGCGCGTCGTACCGCTCATGCGCTGAAGGAGGAAAACGCCCATGAAGTGGGGGAAGGCGCCGCGAGGCGCAACTCGCGGGACAAGCCGGCTCGTCCTATGGGGGAGGAAAGTCCGGGAAAAGGTGCAGCGCGAGGCGCAAAAGGCGGGCGGGTACGCCTTGGTCCTCGTGCTCATCACGTTTCTCCTCTTTTCGTTCTTGGGGACGGCACTTCTGGAACTCACCGTACTTTCGGCACACACGGGCAAGAAAAGCGACACGCTCCTTCGGGCCCAGAGCCGCGTAGAAGACGCCATGGTGCTCTTCGAAGCGCATCTCGCCAAAGAGCTCAAAGCCCTCTCCCCCGCCCCCGGCGGCGGCACGGGCGAACGCCAGATCCGCCAGGCGGTGGACCGGGCCGTTCAGGCCATGCCCCGAGATCCCAACTTCGCGGCGGAGTTCGAAGATCTCAAGAGCACCTTGGATACGGGGGTAGCGTACAGCGGCGTGCTCACGATGAAGTTCACGGGGCGGGACGCCCTGGGGAGCGAGCACGTCGTCCGGCGAACCTACGCCGTGAGCAACCTCCCCTTCGTCTACGCCGTGGCATCTCAGGGAGAAGTCAGACTAAACGGCGCGCCCTTCATCCAAGGGGACATCGCGGCAAAGGGGCCGCTGTATGTAGACAAGAAGGCGAAGTGGCACGGCTGCTCCCGTGAGCAAAACAACTTGATTGGCTTTCTCCTCTGCCTCATCGACCACTACATCCTGGGAACGGGAAGTACGTTTGAATCCGGCTACCCCGCGATGCAGCGCGCCGACGGGAGCGCGGCGTTCATTTCCCTCGAAAAGAAGGACCTCTACATCGACGGAACTCGCTACGACTTCACAGATGCAAACCTCGCCCGGGCCTTCACCCACACGAACACGATCCCCGCGCCGCAGGCGAGCACGGTGACGAAGCAAGTCTTCCAAATCGACGTGGGGGGACTCGTGGACAAAAGGGCTAAGGAAGCAGAAGCGTGGCGGCAACAAATTCTCAGCTGTATGAACGACCGAAAGAACAGAGGCAACCTCAAACACGGGACGGAATCCTACGATCGGTACTTCGATGGGCGAGGAGCGATCCCTCAACTGGTCGGAGTAACGCGCGGCGAAATGGACTGCGGGAACGAAAGGATTTACCTGTACTACGTCGAAAGCGGGCTTTTGCCTAGCCGACTCGAGATCAACATGAGCCACACGGATCCCGTCGGAAATAGCGGTACGGGGCGAACTGTGGTGTACATCAACCGCGACCTCACCATATCCGCGGAGTACTTTCCGGTGGTGTACTCCGTTCACGGCGACCTCATCGTCGACGGCGACCTCACCCTCAAGTGCAGCAAAGACGGGCGTTGCCCGCGGCTTCAGACCACGGGAAACGTCTACGTCACGGGGAAGGTCGACATCGAGGGAGGAAACCTGGACATCGGGAGCGGCCCGGACAGCTGGATGGTCATCCGCAAGTCGCCGCAGGGGATTTTCCAAAAGTTGGGGTGGTTGATCGGAGATCTCGTGACCTTCCTCACGGGGCTGTACGACCAAACGCCCAAGATCCGTAACGCCGAGATGTACTGGGGCAATTTGTACATCAACGACAGCGTGCACATCGAAAACTCTTTCTTAGGCTCCGTGACGAACAAGCAGTTTGCCAAGCCCGTAGCCGTGTACGTGAAGGGAGACGCGTATCTGGACAACTTTACGAACAAGTACGACCAAAACGAGCGTACGGTGTATCTCCTCGCCGAACGCAACATCTACATGTTTAACAACAACGAATTCCAGGACGAACCGCAAAAGATCAAAGCCTACCTGTACACGAACCGAAAGCTCGCGCTCTACGGCGTCGTCTCGAACGTGGAGCTTCACGGGGGCGTGTACGGAAAAGAGGCCGTGATCCTAAACGCCACCAAGGGAAAGACGAGAAACGTAGGCGGCGGCAACCCGGATCCGGAGAGCAACCAGCTTTCCCTCCCCCCCGAACAGTCGCGGCTTAAGGTCGTCTTCGACCCCGATATGATCCTCCTCCCGCCGAAGGGACTCGAATCCGTCTTCAGCCCCGGCGTCTACTCACCGGGCCAACTCACGCTCGAGCCCCTCACGACCGAAATCGTTCGTTAGTCGACGCGCCCCCTCCCGCCGATTGGGTACCTTCGCCTTCCGCGGTTTTGTCGGACCGATTTCCGCCGCCGGCCGCGTATCTCCCAATCGTGTTTCCCGCGCCGTTTGGCGCGGGATTTTTTCTTGCCATTTTCATCTAGGTTCGATAGAATTCGACCAGAAGTCCCGGGACTATCGTCCTCCGTTCATCCCTGCTACGCGGAAAACTCCCGCCGAACGGGACAAAAGGCCTGGTACGCGGTGCCCGGCACCGTAGACGGCGCAGGAGGAAAAGACCCGTGTGTGAAACTCGCGTACGGGAAGCAGAAGCGTGGGGGAAAAACGAGCGTTTGTGCGAGGGAAAGAAGGCGAAGGAAGCCGCGCCGGGCTTCAGCCTCGCGGAAGTCCTCGCGGCCCTCGTCCTCGTAGCCCTCTTGGCAGCCGTAGGTCTCGAACTCCTCACGGGCGTCGCGCACCTCACCGCCGTAAGGGAAGAACGGGAAGGGGCTTACCGCCTCGCCCGGGCGATCGGCGACCTGTACCGCCACCTCCCCGCCCAAGACGTCCGGCAAGAAGCACAAAACTTTGTGGCCACGGGATGCGGAGAAAACCCGGAATTCTCTCCCCTCCCCGAGAAACGCAAAGCCGAACTCCCCGCAGAGCTCCTCGGGACGTACGTCCCCTGCATCCGCTTTGCGTCTGCGAACGACGGGTACCTCCTCCTCGTCGTGCGGGTTCAAGGACGCACTACCGGAGCCGAAGAACGCGTCTTTCTCCCCGCGGCCCCACCCGGGGTGGGTACGAGATGAGACGCCCTTTCTTCCCCCCTTGCGCCATAGATGCGCGTTCGACGTCGACAAGATCGACGAGGCCCCCACGCGACCTGGGGATGTCGCTCGCAGAACTCCTCGCCGGACTCGTCCTCCTCTCTTTGCTCCTCTTTTTCCTCACGGGGATCGTCTCCGCCATGCTCGACCAGACGGCGGATCTCGAGGCGCAGGCGCGCGCCCGCTCCGAACGGGCTTCGCTCGTCCGCCTTCTCGAACGCACCGTAAAGGACGCGACGGCCCTCGAAGGCGAAGAACCCCCCTGCCCTGCGGAAGAAAACGCTTCCCCAGCTTGGTCCTGCTCCGTGCGCGTCCTCCGCGAAGAATTCACGCCGGACGGGGCGGCGCGCACCTTTGTAACGTCTCTCACGTGGGACCAGGAAAAGGGCGCACTGCAAGTCGTTCGCACCACCCCTGAGGGGTACGGAGGCACCTCCTCCGAGGTGCAGGAGAGCATCTACGCCTTTTCCTACCTACGGGAGGTGGCCTTCCGCCCGAGCGGCGACGTCCTCTACGTCCGTCTCCGGCTGGGCGGCGAAAGACGCCCGCGGGAAGAGACGTTCGCCGTGTGGACCGCCGTGAGACCGTAGCCCAAGGGCGCAGACGGAAAGCCGGAGAGGTCTTGACGTCCCGACGAGCCACAAAAACCCACATCCGTTCCGAGGAAGGAGAGCGACGGAATGGTCCGTCCTTACCGAAGTGCCGACCCACGCCGCGAGAAGGGAGGCGCGCTCCTCGTCGCCCTCCTCTTCTTTCTCCTCTTCGTGAGCGTAGGGCTCGTCCTCCTCGCCGCCGTAGGGCAAGCGGGCATCCTGGGAGCCAAGAGTGAGGAATTTTCCCGCGCGGAAAGCGCCGCGGAGGACGGGCTCACCTGGTTCGACCGCGCGTTGCACGACGAACTTTCCGGACTAGGCAACGTCTATCCCGACACCGCGGAACCTCGCATCCGCGAGGTGCTCGCGCGCATTTCCCCGCCACCGGAAATGGGAACGCGTTACGAGACGGACCTACAGCCAGTGCCCGGAGAAAGCGGCAGCCGATCCTACCTCCTCACGGTGACCTCTACAGGCAGTGTTCGGGGGAGCGAAGTGGCGCTTACGCGGACGTACCTCCTTACGACCGTAGCCGAGCAGTTCCTCTACGCCCTCGTCACCGACGGCGACCTCACCCTAAACGGCGCACCTTACGTCGTCGGCGACGTCCTCGTCGGCGGAAAACTCACCACCTCCCCCTACGCCCAATACATCTGGGGAAGACAGCGCGACCACCTCGTCGGCTATGGCGTCGTGCGGGGTTCCCTCTCCACGCCGCGCACGGATTTCGTCCTCGTCGACGAACGCAAGAGCCAAACCGTCCTCCCCCTCACCTCGGACAACCTCGCCCGCGGCTTTGTCCAGCCGCCCACTCTGGCCCCTTCGCGCGCAAAGGCCGTCCCCCTCGACGTACAGGGAGAAGTATCACGGGCGCGGGCAAACGTCCCACCTACGGCGGACATGCAGGTCCTTCCGTGTCCGTGGTGGAGCTCTACGTGCGAGCTCTCAAAAGACGCAACCTACGGGAAGGGACTTTGGGTCAAGGGGAACCTCCGCGTCAAGGGAAGCGGCACGAAGGTCGTCGTCGGCGGAAACCTCCTCGTCGACGGCTCGCTCACCGTGGACGGGGGTGCGACCTTGGAAGTCCGCGGGAACGTCGCCTACGTGAAGCAAGACGCCGCCGTGAAGGGGAAAGTCGAACTCTCCCCCGGCGGCGAAGCCTACGTCGGCGGAAAGCTCGACGCAACCGACGCGTACCTTCGAGGGACGTTTTACGTCGCCGGAAACGCGACGCTCCTCGAACACCTCTACGGCCGAAGCACGATCTACACCGGAGGCGCGGGGGAGGTACACGAATTCGAAATGCAAAAGGACAGCTTCCTCGTCCTCCTCGCCGAAGGACCCGTGCGCGTGTACAACAACAACCTCTTTCAAGACACGCCTCTCGTCGTGTACGCCTACCTCTATTCGAACGCCGACCTCACGCTCTACGGCGTGGGTTCGCACCTGGAACTCCACGGGGGGATCGCCGGGAAGAACGTGACCCTCAACGTCGCCAAGGGAAAGACGCGCGACGGAGGCAAGGACGTCTCCTTTGAAGAGCCGCAGACGGAGATTTCCCCCGAACGCTCGCGCCTTAAGGTCCTTTACGACGAATCCATGATCCTCCATCCCCCGGAGGGGATCGACCGGCCGGGCCCGATCCGGGCGAAGGTGCTGAGTACGCGCTACGGCCGGTAGCGACAAAGCGCACGGCACGTCGCTCGAACGAGACGCTTTGGACTTTCCATGCCCGCGCGTTCGGAGAAGGACGGCGGCCCGGCGACACGCTACGCTCGCCGGAGCACCGCCACGCTCTCCACGTGGCCCGTCTGGGGGAAGAGGTCCACGGGACGCACGACCTGAAGGTCGTACCCGTGTTCGCGGAACCGCGCCACGTCACGGGCCAAGGTGGCGGGATTGCAGGAGACGTACACGACGGCGCGAGGAGAAAGGGCTGCTGCGGCGCGGATCATCTCGGGGGGAAGGCCTTTGCGCGGCGGGTTCACCACGACGACGTCCGCCCGCCTGCCCGCCTCCGCCCAGCGGGGAAAGACTTCCTCCGCCCGACCAAGATGGAACTCGGCGTTTGCAATGCCGTTTTTCCTGGCGTTTTCCCGCGCGTCGCGTACCGCCTCGGCGACGACTTCCACGCCCGAAACCCGCCGCACCTTGCGGGCAAGCCAAAGAGAAAGACTTCCGATGCCGCTGTAGGCTTCGGCGACCTCGTCCTCCGGACGAAACTCCCCCAGGGCTTCCACCTCGCGGTAGAGGACTTCCGCCTGGCGCGTGTTCACCTGGAGAAAGGAACGGTAGGTCACGTCGAGCTCGAGCTCGCCCAGGCGCTCGCGGAGCGTCTCGCGCCCGTAGAGGAGGCGTGCCTCGTCTCCGAAGACGAAGTTCGTCGGACGGGGCTGGACATTTTGCCAGACGGAAACGAGGGCGGGAAAGCGGCGGACGAGCTCGCGGGCAAAGGCCTGCCCCTGGGGGAACTCCCGACGGGCGGTTACGAGCACGAGCATGAGCTCTCCGTAGGCAAACGACTTCCGGAGGACGAGGTGGCGCACAAACCCCGTACGCCGCGCTTCGTCGTACGGCGCAAGACCGAAGGCGTTGAGGATCTTTGCGGCTTCGGCGGCGAGGGAGGCGAACTCCTCGGGAGCGAGAAGGCAGTCGTCGACGGGGACGAAGGCGTGCGTCCCGCGGGCGTAATACCCCACGCGAAGCGCCCCCGGCGATCCGCCCGCAACCATCTGCACCTTGTTTCGGTAGCGCCACGGCTCTTTTGCGCCGCAAATGGGAAGAACCGGCGGCTCGGGGATTTGGGCAAGCCGCCGGAGGGCGTCGCGGACGAAGGCTTCTTTGTAGCGAAGCTGCGCCTCGTAGGTCGCGTGCTGCAGCGTGCACCCCCCGCACCGGCCGTACACGGGGCACGGCGGAGGGGTGCGGTCGGGTGAGGCCGACTCGAGCGCGAGGAGCTCCGCCCGCGCGTAATCGCGCTTCAGCTGCACGACGCGGGCGCGTACCCGCTCTCCGGGAAGTGCCCCGGGGACGAAGACGACGAACCCGTCGCCCCGGGAAAGCCCTTCGCCTTCCTGCGTAACCGTTTCGACGGAAAACGTTCGCTCCTCACCCATCCGAAGCGGAGGAACGGCATCCTTATGCGCCTGCGTTCGTCTCATCGGTAGGGATGTTCACCGCCCCCGGCGCCCGTCCGCCGCATGGGGCAGACGGCGGACGTTTCTACCAGATCGTCGCACCTCCGTCTACCACGAGCGTCGTCCCCGTCACAAACGACGCTTCTTCAGAAGCCAAAAAGAGCACGGCTTCGGCGATCTCCGCGGGTACGGCGGCGCGGCCCAAGGGGGAGGCAGCCTCGATCTTGCGGCGCGTTTCCTCTTGGGCGAAGAGATCTTCGGTCATGGGCGAGCGCACCCAGCCTGGGGCTACGGCGTTTACGCGGATCCGGTAAGGGGCGTAGCTCACGGACATCGCCCGCGTAAGGGCCAAAACCCCGCCCTTGCTCGCCGTGTACGCATGGGTGTCGTTGGGAGGAGTCGAGCCGACAAGGGCGTCGTCCGACGCGATGTGAACCACCGCCCCACCCCGGGCAAACATGAGAGGGAGAAAAGCACGGGAGACGAGGTACACGCCCGTGAGGTTTACGGCCAACACGCGGGCCCACACCTCGGGCGAAAGAAGGTGCACGGGACCGTCGCCCAAGTGGCGGCCGCTGACCCCGGCATTGTTTACGAGAACGTTGACGTAGGAGACCCGCTCCGCCGCAAAGCGGGCCGCCTGCTCCACTTCTTCCGGGTTTGCCACGTCGACGGGGAGAAACCATGCCTCGGTGTCTTCAAGGCACTTTCGTCCTTCGAGAAGCGCGAGAGTCTCCGCGGCTTCCTCAGAACGTACGTCGAGCAAAAACAGCGCCCGTGCACCTTCTTCCGCAAAGCGGATGGCGATTTCCCGCCCGATCCCCCGCGCCGCACCGGTGACGACTACGACCTTGTCGCAAAAGCGGGCTTTACGCCTGCCGCACCCGCAACGAACGTCCCGCCCGGCTTCCATCCGATCTCACGCTCCGCCCGGCTCTCCCAAGGCCTCGCGCAAGAGTTGGTTGACGAGCTCCGGATGCGCCTTCCCGCGCGTTTCGCGCATGACCTGGCCGACGAGGAAGCCGAGGGCCTTTTCCTTGCCCTTTCGGTAGTCTTCCACGGATTTGGGGTTCGCCGCGAGGACCCGGTCTACGATCTCGCGCAGGGCCTTGGGATCCGCGATTTGCACGAGACCTTCGGCTTCCACGATCTCGCGCGGATCCCGTCCGCTCTCCGCCATGCGCTGAAAGACGGCCTTGGCGATATTCGTAGAAATCGTACCGTTCTCGATCAAGGCGAGGAGTTCCGCCCACTGACGCGGGGTGATGGGAACGTCGCGAACGGCGAGCCCCCGCTCGTTCACGTACCCCAGGAACTCACTCATGAGCCAGTTCGCCAGGGGTTTGGGCGGAGCCCCCTCGCGTACGCCCGCCTCGAAGAGGTCGCTGAGTTCGCGGTTGGCCGTGAGTACGCCGGCGTCGTAGGCGCTGAGTCCATATGTTTCCTGAAACTTTCTTCGGCGTTCCTTAGGAAGTTCAGGGAGTTCCGCACGAATGCGTTCTATATAGCTTTCCTCGAGAACATAGGGAACAACCTCGGGTTCGTGTATCGGTCGGTAGTCAAAACCGCCAAATTTTTGACGCATGGAAAAGGTGCGACGAAGATCTTCGTCCCAACGCCGCGTTTCGCTCACCACGCGTTCGCCGCGGCGGAGGAGGGAAATTTGCCGCTCGATCTCGTAGGCGACGGCGCGCTCGACTCCGGAGATGGAGTTCAGGTTCTTCACTTCTACCTTTGCCCCGAAGACAGGAGAACCCTTCGGACGCACAGATATGTTCGCATCAGCGCGGAGCGAGCCTTCCTCCATACGCACGTCGCTGATTCCCAGGTAGAGTATCGTGAGGCGCAATTCTTCAAGAAAAGCCCGTGCTTCCTCTGGAGAAGAGATGTCAGGTTCGGTAACGATCTCGATGAGAGGGATGCCAGATCGATTGAAGTCAATGAGAGTCGCATTATCGCCATCACCCAGCAAGTGGATGCTTTTCCCAGCATCTTCTTCTAGGTGTATCTCGCGAATTCGGATAACCTTGGACCTCCCGCCTACATCGATGGTGAGTGAGCCGTTTCTCCCAATGGGAGCATGAATTTGGCTAATTTGATATGCCTTTGGAAGATCATGGTAAAAATACTGCTTGCGGTCAAAACGAACGCACCGTTCAATCTCGCAACCAAAGGCTAGCGTGGCGCGGAGAGCGTATTCTACAGCCCGTTCGTTTAGGAGCGGGAGCATTCCCGGATGACCGAGGCAGATGGGACACGTATGCGCGTTGGGCGGGGCACCGAATGTCGTCGGGCAGGAACAAAAAAGCTTCGTGGCCGTGGCAAGTTCTACGTGCACTTCGAAACCAATTACCGCTTCGTACTCCGTCGCATGCGTTTCTCCACGTACCACGCTCATCATTCGTTCCCACCTTCCCGAGACGATAACTCCATAATCTTCCCCCCAAAAGGGGGGCGTGCCTCCAACGGACGTGCTTCCTCCCAGGAAAACGCAAAAGCGAGGACGTCTAGATCGGAGTAGCGGGGCCCGACGATCTGAAGCCCCACAGGCATGCCGTCAGAACCGCGACCGGCAGGCACGCTCACCGCAGGCAGGCCCGCGAGGTTGGCAGGTATCGTGAGGAGGTCTTGCGTGAGTTCGACGACGGGATCGAGGTCCCCGGCGGCGCCTAAGGCCGGAGCCGTCGTCGGGGTCGTGGGTCCGAGGAGGAGGTCGTAGTCGGCAAAGAGCGCCTCAAGGCGGATGGCGAGAAAGCGGCGAGCACGGAGAGCTCGTTCGTACAGGTCAACAAAAGACTCAGAAAGTGTGACATAGGTGCCAAAGAGGATGCGGCGCTTCACCTCCCACCCAAACCCTTGGGATCGCGTCCAAGTGCTCAGCGTATCGACGTCCCCTGCCGGAACGCGCAGCCCAAAGCGTACACCGTCGAAACGACCAAGGTACGATGCGGCTTCGGCGGTCATCACCACGGCGTATACGGCGCTCGCGAGCTTGAGCTCAGGGATGGACACTACCTCAACGTGGGCCCCGAGCTCTTCCATGCGGCGGGCAGCAGCTTCTATGGCAATGCGAACGTCGGGCGATACGCCATCTCCGAGGAACTCACGGACAAGGGCCACCTTTACACCGGAAAATCCACGAGACAACAGAGCGTGCAAACGCTCGACGCGGGCAGGGTAGGCGAGCCGCTGGATTTCTGCAAGCTGATTCGCAAAGGCCGGAGGAAGTTTTCCAAAACTCGTAGGATCCTTGTGGTCGCTCCCGGAGATGTGGACAAAGGTATAAGCAGCATCGGCAACTGTATTGGCAAGAACGCCTACGGTATCCAAGGATGCGGCCATATGAATAAGCCCAAAGCGAGAAATAAGCCCATATGTCGGTTTGAAGCCTACGATTCCCGTGTATGCTGCCGGTTGACGCACAGAGCCTCCCGTGTCGCTCCCTAAGGCAAGAGGGGTGAAGCCCGCGGCAACAGCCGCCGCCGAACCACCGCTCGAACCGCCAGCCGTGCGTGTGAGGTCCCACGGGTTACGTGTGGGACCGAAAGCGCTCGTCTCCGTCGAGACGCCCATGGCGAATTCATCGAGGTTTGTTTTGCCCAAGAGTACCGCACCACCAAGAGCAAGATGTTTCCATGCAGTGGCGTCTACGGGCGGCACGTAGGTTTCAAGTATTCGACTCCCCGCCGTCGTTCGCACGCCGCGGGTGAGAAAGTTGTCCTTTAAGGCGACGGGAATTCCAAAAAAAGGAAGCGTTTGCCGATCTTCCACCCTCAGGTTCCGCGCCTCTTCGCGTGCCTCCTCGCGCACGAGGAGGAAGGCGTGGATCTCGGGGTCGCGCGCGGCTATGGCCTCCAGGTAGTGCCGGGCGACGTCTTCGGGAGTCGCCTCGCCTGAGGCGAGGCGACTCCGCCACGCGAGTACGGAAAAGCCATCCATGGGGGTTCCTCACTCCTCGAGGACATTTGGAACGACAAAGAACCCGTTCTGCACTTCGGGAGCGCTCCGAAGGAGCTCTTCCCGCGAGGGGAATGCCTCCGGCACGTCCGCGCGGAGAACCGGTTCCACCTCGACGGGCAGAATCATGGGAGAAACGCCATCCAAGGGCAACTGTCGCAAGGGGGAAACGTACGCGAGGAGCTCCTCGAGCTCGCGCTCCATGCGAACCTTTTCCTCAGGCGTGAGCTCGAGACGGGCAAGATACTGAAGTTTTTCCCACGTTTCGGGTGAAAGCGGCACCTCAGCTACCCCCTTTCAGAGCGGGGCCGCATCGCACGCGTTTCCGAAAACCGAGCCGTACGGCAACCGCGGCGTGCGGCACACACAAATCATAGCACATCTTTTCCCCGCGCACCGCAAGGGAATCGAAACCGAGAAGCGTCCGTTGGGCGAATAAGAGATGCCACACAGGAACTTCGTGCCTAGTGTGCAAAATCCCCCCAAGCAGGTGGACTTCGGGTGTTCCTTACGGTAGGATATTCTTCGGCGCGTATGGTATGGGAACCGTCTTTCTCAGTCCCATTTTCCGAGGAAATTTCCCGCGCGAAGGAGGGGCCCCCTTCGTGATCTCCGGCGAAATCCCCCTGTCCCGAGAGCGCGCGTACGGATTAGAAAAGATTGGTACGTTTTCTCGCTATGTGGTTTTGGGTATGTTTCTTGTTTCTATTAGCGTGTTTTTTATTACATTTTTAACGGAACTAAATATTTTTTCTGAATTTGTTCACGATCGGCTTATGGTGTCGGCTTTCGCAATGCAACTTATTTTTCCTGCTGCGTTTATTTTTGTTGCTTATGAAAACTTAAAAATAAGATTAAACAGTAAATACGTACCATATTTTTTATTATTGTTTTTGGTGTATGCTATATTTTTATTTTCTCTGTTATCTTTTGTATGGAGCGATTACCCATTATATGCAATTAAAAAGTCAATTACAATATTCGTTCCCGTTATTTTATTATCAGTCGTGATGCTATTCGATGATAACCCAATAAAAACGTTTAACTACGTATCTATAATTTTTGTTGCGACGTCATTATTATCTTCGATTTACGGAGAAATAGTTTTGTTCGCTGGAAAAATAAATCCAATCCCACTCAGCGAAAATATTTACGAACAGTCGATATCTTTAGGTATTTTAAAGGTTTCACAAATTGTTTATGGAACGCTTCCTTTTCTTCGTATATCTTCATTTTTGTCGAATCCGAATAGTCTTGCTGTGTTGAACTCTGTTGGTATTGTCTTTACACTTTATTTATCGAGAATTAAGTATATAAAAAATTCGACCGGGGCTTTCTTGTTGTTCGTTCAGGCGGTTTCTCTGCTCCTCACTTTTTCGCGTGACGGAATCCTATTTGTCGCTCTCATGCTCTTTGCCTATTTCCTGTGGTTTGCGAAAAGAGGAACCTTGCAGGTTGCAGGGCTCCTTTTTGCAGGTGTACTCCTCGTTCTCTTCCTCTTGGAGATTTACCTCGTGTACCAAAGCATACACCCCACCTACTCCCACACCGACGGCCAGTCGTTCCTCGAAAAACGACTTTCCTTGGGGCTGAACGGCAGAGATCGAATTTGGAGACCGGTGGTCGAACAAATCACCGCAACGCCCCTCTTCGGCATAGGATTCGGCGCCGCGACGGAAGCGATCCTGCGACCGTTGGGGATCGAACACACCGTCCACAGCTCGCACCTCCAAATTCTCGCGGAGCTCGGAATCGCGGGCTATGCCTTGTTTCTCCTCGTGTTTTTCACCTTCGGCTGGTTTGCGCTTCGCGCAATGCAAAGGCCTTCCGACCTCGTCGTCCGAAACGTTGGCGCCGCCACGTTTTCTCTGGTCTTCGGCTTCTTCCTCCACGACTTCTTGGAAAGCGTGATCGTCCTGTGGGGGCCGTTTACCCTCCTTACGGCGTATGCGATGTTTACCCTCCTCCACCCTAGGGTAATTGGAGAAGTCGTCCGAAAAGGCGAGATGCGCGGAATTCCCGTATCGGAGGATTCCGTGTATACTTGAGGCACATCGCCTTTTCGTCTACAACCACAGTACCGGGAGGTGGGCAGATTGCCCCTGAGCACGGCCAACCTGGGATACCCGCGCCTAGGCCACCGGCGCGAGCTCAAGCGCGCCTTGGAAGGATATTGGGAGGGCAAGATCGACCGCAAAGCGCTCCTCTCCGAACTGGAAGCGCTCGAACGCGCCCACCTCACGCTCCAGAGGGACAAGGGCCTCACCTACGTGCCCGTGGGCGACTTTTCCGCCTACGACCACGTGCTGGACCACGCCGCGCTCTTCGGCCTCTTGCCCAGGCGTTTCGGCTACCGGGGCGGACCGGTGGACCTCGACCTCTACTTCGCCGTCGCCCGTGGGACAAAAGAAGCGCCCGCGTCGGCCATGGTGAAGTGGTTCAATACGAACTACCACTACATCGTCCCCGAATGGGAAGAAGGAGTCACGCCGGAACTCACCGGCGAAGGGCCAGTCGAACGCGTGCGGCGCGCCCGCGCCTGGGGGATCGAAAACGTTCGTCCCGTCCTCCTCGGGCCGTACACCTTCGTCCGCCTGGCGAAAGGGCCCGGCGTAGAGGACGTACGCCGCGCCGTATCGGCCCTCGTGCCCCTCTACGGAGAGATCCTCCGCCGCTTGGAAGCGGAAGGTGTTTCCTGGGTGCAGATCGACGAACCGGCCCTCGTGCAGGACGTCCCGGAAGAACACCTGCCGATTCTCGAAGAGGCGTACGCCGCGCTCGTGGGCGGTCTTTCTTCCCTCCGCATCCTTCTTCAGACGTACTTTGAGGCCGTCGACCACTACGAACGTATCGTCCGGCTTCCCGTCCACGGCATCGGGCTCGACTTCGTTCACGGGAGGGCGCGAAACGAAGCGGCGCTCGCCGCCCACGGCTTCCCCGAAGACAAGGTGCTCGGGGTCGGACTCGTGAACGGGCGAAACGTGTGGCGAACGCCGCTCGGCGAACGCGCGGAATGGCTCAAGGGCCTCACGTGCTACGTGTCTCCTGAACGCATGATCCTTCAGCCGTCGACCAGCCTCCTCTTCGTCCCGCACACCGTGAAACTCGAAAAGAAGCTCTCGCCCGAACTCCTCCAAGTCCTGGCCTTCGCCGAAGAAAAGCTCGACGAGCTCGCCCTCCTCGCCCACGCACTCGATCCCTCGCCGGAGATTCGCGAAGCGTATCGCGAGGCAGACGAAGCCCTCCGGCGCTTCGCCGCCGCCCACCCCTTCCCCGCCGCCCGAAGCGAGGAACACGTCGGTCCGAGAAAAACCCCCTTCCCCGAACGCTGGCGTCTCCAGCAAGAACGCTTCCGCCTCCCCCTCTTCCCCACGACCATGATCGGCAGCCTCCCCCAAACGGAAGACGTACGGGCGGCGCGGGCGCGCTGGAAGCGCGGCGAGTGGAGCACGGAAACGTACGAAACGTTCATCCGCGAAGAAATCGCCCGCTGGATCCGCATCCAGGAAGACCTCGGGATCGACGTGCTCGTGCACGGAGAATTTGAACGCTCGGACATGGTGGAGTTCTTTGCGGAAAAGATGGGCGGCTTTGCCTTCCTCGAACGGGGATGGGTGCAATCCTACGGCTCGCGGGCCGTTCGGCCGCCGATCATCTACGGACCCGCCGCCTACCTCGAGCCGATCACCGTCTCGTGGACCGTGTACGCCCAAAGCCTCACAGACCGCCCCGTGAAGGGGATCCTCACGGGACCCGTCACGATCCTCCAGTGGTCGTACGCCCGAGAGGACGTACCGCGGGAGACGGTGGCCCGCTCGATCGCCTGGGCGATGCGCGAGGAAGTCTTGGCCCTCGAACGCGCGGGCATCGGGATCATTCAAATCGACGAGCCCGCCTTCCGTGAAGCTCTCCCCTTGAAACACGCGGATTGGGAGGACTACCTCCGGTGGGCGGTCGAAACCTTCCACATCCTCTCCAATGGCGTGCAAGACCGAACGCAGATTCAGTCCCACATGTGCTACAGCAAGTTCGACGACATCCTGGACGCCATCAAGGCCCTCGACGCCGACGTCATCCTCATCGAGACGGCGCGAAGCCACGGCGAGCTCATCTCCGCCTTTGAAGAGGGAGGATACCCCAACGCCATCGGCCTTGGGGTTTGGGACATCCACAGCCCGCGGATCCCGCCGGTGGAGGAAATGGTCGCCCTCGTCGAACGGGCGCTCCGCGTCCTGCCGAAGGAACTCTTTTGGATCAACCCCGACTGCGGCCTCAAGACGCGCAAGGAAGAGGAAGTGCTCGCATCGCTTAGAAACATGCTCGAGGCGGCCCGAATCCTCCGTCAGCGGTACGGCGGATGACGGCACGGCTTTCGAAGATGCGCAAGACGCCCCACTAAACGGTGGGGCGTCTTTTTTCGTTTGGAATTTCACCCGTACGGGACAGCGAACGGCTACGGAACGCGTCCCGGTTCGTAGAGAAAGGAGCCGACGGCGGGATCGCGGATGTAGACGGCGTACGTGCGGCCAAAGCTTTGAAATTCGAGGACGAGAGCGACCTCAGAAGGAACGAGGGAACTCCCCTTTTCCACGGCGAAGTTCACGAGGGCCTGCCGCGATACGGCGTCCGCCAAGGAAGTGGTGAAGACCAGGCGAACGCCGACCAACTTGTCCTGCACGTAGTGGGCGGTTCCCGAAGCGTACACCCCTTGGGGAAAAGGATCCCGAAGCTCGCGGACAAACCCCTGGAACTTTTGGGAAAGAAGGTCCTCCCCGCGGGAAAGAAGCACGTAGCGTTCGCGAAACGTCTCCCACTCCACAGAAGAGCCGCTCCCGTTCTTGGAAAGGCCAAAGGCGACGAACGTGCCGGGAACCGCTTCCTTAGAGGAGGGAAGGCGGTACACGGCGACCCACACGTCGCCGGCAAAGCCTTCGCTCCGCAGGTTGTGGACGATCTTTTCTCCGGCCTTGCGGCCGAAGGTCTCCGCATCCTCTGGGGAGGGGGCGTAGACGCCGAGGCCGAGCGCAAGCACCTCCGGAGGCGCGTTGCGCTCGGGTGGAGAGGTATACAGGTTGTACGCGAGGACGGCGACCGCCCGCGGTTCGCGCCGCACGGCTTCAGCCGCCCCCGCGTCGGACGTTCCGGGCGTCGCGGGATCCGCGGGGTTGACGCCGAGCGGGTTCTTTTCCGCGTCGTACGGCTTCAGCCAGTCCCCGAGTTCGGCAACCGGGGGGTAGAGCCCCGCCCGCAGCCCGAACCGGTCGGGCGGAAAGACGCGGGCGAGGTGTTCGAACATACCCGCTTCGAATTCCTCGTAGGAAAGGCGGACCCCCAGAGCGCTCACGAGACTCCCGCGGGATGCGCGGCCCACGCCTTCGGCGGCGTCGAGCGTCGGGTAGACGGCGTACGGCGCACGACCTACCTTGGGCGAAGGAATGGACGGGCCGACCTGCTCCCCTTGTTGTGCCGGGGGAGCGGTGAGCGGAGCTTCGGGAAGGGAGCAGCCGGAAAGGAACGTCGCGGCCCCCCCGAGGAAGAGCCCGCCCGCGAGGAAAAGGCGGAGCGCCCTGTCCCGCGTACGCATGGATCAGCCCCCCAACAGGGCGAGGAACTCCGCCTCGGTGAGCCGGGGAATCCCGTAGGCTTCGGCCTTGGCCAGTTTGGATCCCGGATTGGCGCCGACGATGAGGTAGTCGGTCTTGCGCGAGACGCTGTCCGTCACGTGGGCGCCGAGGGCTTCGAGGCGCGCCTTCGCCTCTTCCCGCGTCATGGAGGAAAGGGTACCCGTGATCACGACCGTCTTCCCCGCGAGGGGGTGCGGTCCGTGCGTCTCCTCCGCCTCGGGCAGAGGCTCTACCCCGAGTTCTGCGAGGCGGGCGAGGACTTCCTGTACGTGCGGCTCGCGGAAGTACGAGACGATCGATTCCGCGATCACCTCGCCCACGCCCGGGACTTCCAGGAGTTCCTCAAATGTGGCACGCCGGACCGCGTCGAAGGTGCGGAAGCGCTTGGCGAGTACGCGGGCCGTTTCTCGGCCCACGTTGTGTATGCCGAGGGCGTAGAGGAAGCGCGAGAGGGGACGGCGCTTGCTCGCCTCGATGGCGGCGAGGAGCTTGCGCGCCTTCCGTTCCTTAAAGAGGGGCAACGTAAGGAGGTCTTCTTCGCGGAGGGTGTAGAGGTCGGCTACGGTACGGACGAGCCCGCGCTCTACGAGGAGTTCCGCCGTCTTTTCGCTCAGCCCCTCGATGTCCATCGCCTCGCGAGACGCGTAGTGGACGATCTGGCGGGCGAGCTGCGGCGGACAGGAGAGGGTGTTCGGGCAGTAGAGAAACGGGCCGTCGCGCTCGAGAAGCGCGCCGCAGGCGGGACAGCGCTCCGGCGGTCGGATGCGGTGCTCTTCATCCGGAGGGGTATCCTCGGCAGGGCCGAGGATCATGGGGATCACGTCGCCGCTCCGCTTGAGACGTACCTTCCGCCCCAGGGCAAACGTCAGGCCTTTGCGCTCGATGTCCTCGACGTTGTTGAGCGTCGCATGGCGCACGATCACGCCCCCTACCGGAACGGGCTCGAGAACCGCCGTCGGCGTGACGACTCCCGTGCGTCCGACGCGCCACTCCACGCCCACGAGTCGGGTGACGACCTCGAGGGCGGGGAACTTCCAGGCGATGGCCCAGCGCGGGTACTTGGCCGTGGTCCCGAGGATCTCCCGCAGGCGAATTTCGTCGATCTTGATCACCATACCGTCGATGTCGATGTCGAGCTCCGCCCGTTTGGGGGCAAAGGCCTCCACCTCTCGGATGAGTTCCTCGACGTCGGTAAAGACCTTGTGGTAGGGGTGGACCTTGAGGCGCATCGCCTGAAGAAAGTCGAGCATCTCCGTGTGCCGGCGGAAGGTCCTTCGACTCGCGTAGTTCACGTGGTAGAAGTAGATGTCGATCTGGCGCTTGCGCACCTCGGTCGTGTCGTAGTTGCGCAGGGCGCCGGCGACGCCGTTGCGGGCGTTCTTGAGGGGCTTTTCCGGATGCTCTTCGTTGTAGCGGGCGAGGGCGCTAAGGGGCATGATCGCCTCACCCTGAAACTCGAACGTCCCCTCCTTCTCTGGGATGGAAAGGGGGACGGAAGGGATCACCTTGACCGTCTCGAGAACCATCTCCCCTACCGTCCCGTCGCCGCGTGTCGCCGCGGCCGTGAGAAGCCCGTCCTCGTACGTGAGGACCACCGTGAGCCCGTCGAACTTGTACTCGAGGACCAGCGTCGGGCGCTCGGGAATGTCCTCCTCCGGGTGTTCCGCCCGGTAGGCAGCGATGGCGCGGAGGACGCGGTCGTACCAGTCGCGAAACTCCGCAGCGCTGGTCACCTTGTCCAGACTCCAGAGGGGGTTTTTGTGGCGGTGGGGCGGAAAACCTTCGAGGATCGGTCCGCCCACCTTTTGCGTGGGAGAATCGGGGAGAATTACCCCCGTCTCCTTTTCGAGCGCCACGAGCTCGTCGTAGAGCCTGTCGTACTCCTCGTCGGACACGCTCGGCTCCCCGAGCGTGTAGTACTCGTAGTTGTAGCGGTTGAGGAGCTCGACGAGTTCGCGCATGCGCGCCAAGACTTCCGGGGGGAGCGCGCGTTCCGCGGACGAATCCCTCGTCGAAGGCTTCCCTTCGGCGGGATTGGAAAACTCGAAGAGCGACCCTTGCTTCCCGGAGGGCAGCACATCCCACCGCCCAGTTGTATCGGAAGCCACGAGAGATCACCTCCCTCTCCGGGATTCCAGGTTTTTCCCGCCTCTGGAAAGGCGGTTCGGGATTAGCCTGCCACATCAGGAACCTTTCCGGCGGATGATCGGCGCATAGCGGGGAAGAAGGGTTCGCACACCCAACGGATGGGGAAAGGCGACGACGAGTTCGATTTCGTCGCCCCGTTCGCGAACCTGGACGACCGTCCCCTCCCCGAAGATCGCGTGGACGAGGCGATCGCCGGGCTGCCAAGGTTCGTCTTCGGGGCCTGCTTTCCCCCCTGTCTTCCCGAGCCTTTCTTCGCGGGAACTTCCGAAGCGTCCGAAGGACGGCAATCCTGCGACCCCCGCGGTTTCGCGCTCATCCGCAACAGCCGTGGAAAACCTGTGCCGGCGCAGGATTTCCCGTGCCCACGGAGAACGGACGTCTTCGACGACGAGAAGCTCCGAGGGGATTTCCTCGAGAAACCGACTCGGTCGGCTCGGCCGCATGGGAGATCCGTACTGGGAGCGGTACTCCGCGTAGGTGAGAAAGAGGCGCTCCTTGGCGCGCGTCATCCCCACGTAGAGGAGGCGGCGTTCCTCGTCTACGTTGCCCTCCTCGACGGAGAGGTGGTGGGGGAGCAGGCCTTCCTCGAGGCCGAGGATGAACACCACGGGAAACTCGAGCCCCTTGGCGGCGTGGAGCGTGAGGAGGGTTACGCGGTCCTCCGCCTCCTCGAACGTATCGACGTCCGTAAGGAGCGCCACCTCAGCGAGGAACGCGGGCAGGTCCGCTTCGGGATGGAGGGCCTGAAAGGAGGTGGCCATGTTCAGAAACTCCTGCACGTTTTCCAGCCGAGAGGAACGCTCCGGCTCGGGAAGCGCGAGGAGGGCCGCCCGGTAACCCGTCACTTCGAGAACTTCGTCCACGAAACGCGCAAGCGGCAGTTCCCGCGAACGCGCGCCGAGTTCGCGCAGGAGGGTGCAAAATCCGATGAGGACTTTGGCCTTACTTCGGGGGATGTCCGCTTCGTCGGCGCGGCAGGCGGCGTGAAAGAGGGAAGACCCCATAGAATCCGCAAAGTCCCGCAGACGGGCAAGGGTTGACTCTCCGATTCCGCGCCGCGGTTCGTTCACCACGCGGAGGAAACTGAGGTCGTCGACCGGGTTGGCAATGAGCCGAAGGTAGGCGAGGACGTCTTTGATCTCCTTGCGCTCGTAAAACCGAAGACCGCCGACGATGCGGTAGGGAATGCCGGCGGAGAGGAGGGCTTCTTCGACAACGCGGGACTGTCCGTTGGTCCGATACAGGACGGCGATGTCGCCCAACGCGTAGCCCTCGCGCGTGAGGGCGTCGATCCGCTTAACGACGGCTTCGGCCTCCTCGTTCTGGTTGCCGGCGAAGAGGACGCGCACGGGCTCTTTCCCCTCGTTTTCCGTCCAAAGTTCTTTGGGCGGGCGGCCCGGGTTGTGGCGGATCAGGGCGTTGGCGGCATCGAGGATCTTCTGGGTCGAACGGTAGTTCCGCTCGAGGGTGATCACCTTCGCTCCGGGAAAGTCCTCGACAAACGAGAGAAAGATGCGGGGGTCCGCACCGCGCCAGGCGTAGATGGACTGGTCGGCATCTCCGACGACGAAGAGGTTGGCGTGTTCGCGCGTCAGGGCATGCAAGAGGCGGTACTGCATGGGGTTCGTATCCTGGTACTCGTCGACGTGGATGTAGCGAAACCTCGTGGCGAGGCGCGACCCCGCCTCGTGCTCGAGAAGTTCGACGGCGCGGAGGAGGAGGTCGTCAAAGTCGAGGGAACCGGTCTGAGCCTTCCTTTCCTCGTAACGCAGGTAGATCTGGGCGAGCAGGCGCTCCCAGGGACGCGTGGGGTCAAAACGCTTGAGGTAGTCCTCGGGCGAGGTCCCTTCGTTTTTGAGTCGAGAAACCTCTGCCGCATACCGGCGGGGATCCTCGCGCTTGGGATCGAGGTTGAGTTCTTCGAGGATCGCGCGAAAGAGGCTCCGCACGTCGTCCGTGTCGAGAATCGTGAAGTTCTGCGGCAGGCCGATGGCCTCCCCGCCCATGCGGAGAATCCGGGCGGCAAAGCTGTGGAAGGTGGAAATCCACACCTCGCGGGCCGCATCCCCGACGAGGGCTATGGAGCGCTCCTTCATCTCTCGCGCCGCCTTGTTCGTAAAGGTGATCGCGAGGATCCGCGAGGGCGGAACGCCGCGAGCGATGAGGTAGGCAATGCGGTGGGTGAGGACGCGCGTCTTCCCGCTTCCGGCACCCGCAACGACGAGAACGGGCCCTTCCGTAGTCGTCACCGCCTCGCGCTGCTCGGGACTTAAGTTGCACAAAAGTTCCTCCATGTCCGCCTCCCCTTCGCTCTTCGCGCATCGGGTATGCGAAGGAATCTGTCCCTCGGGTAGTTGGGAAAGGAAAAAGTCCGCATGCGAAGTCGATGGCGGGACATCCGCCCGCTTCTACCCGCCATTCTAACGCAAGCAGGGGCACACGCCAAAGGGTGTGCCCCCGTAGAGGACAAACGCTTTTCGCTCACCGTCTGGGATGTGGAACTTCGCGTGCCTCGGCTTCGCCCGAAGGCGGCGGACTTGTACTTGCCTTGGGGGAAGGCGAACCTCCCCGGCACTCCTTGAGCTTGCGCAAGACGAGGGCGTAGCCGTCGCTTCCGTAGTAGAGGCTGCGCTTTACGCGGGAGATCGTCGCCGTGCTCGCGCCGGTTTTTTCTTCGATGGCGGCGTAGGTCTCCCCCTCCACGAGCATGCGCGCAACTTCAAAGCGCTGGGCCATCGCCTTGAGCTCGTTTACCGTACAGAGGTCGTCGAAAAAGGCGTAGCATTCCTCGAGCGTCTCTAGGGTGAGGATGGCTTCGAAGAGAGAATCCAACCCGGAATCGCGGAGCTTCTCCAGGCGCTGGGAATTCATCCGCGCATCCCCCTCAACCGCTCCCGGTCGGTGTGCCTCGCGTATACTTTACCACATCATCGAGGTGAAATACAGGCGAGGCGGCCGGAGGACGGCGAAGAAGCCCCGGCTCTCTCCGCGCTTCCTAGGGGGCGAAGTTCACGTCGCAACCGCGGAGCGGGAGCACCGCGACCCACGTCGTTCCGGGAACGAGGGGAACTTCCTGCGATCCGAGGAACAACCGGTACGGCCCGTTCCCCTCCCACCGGGCCTCCACGGGGACGGCCTCCCCTTTGGCAACCCACCACGCCTCCCGCACGTCGGCCAGGTCGATCTTGAGGTGCCCGGCATCGTCGACTACCGCGTGGGGAACGCGCACGATCACGAGGTTGGACAGCTGAATGGGTGCCTGCGTCTTCCGGTCTACGTCGGGTTTCCCTGCCGTAGCCCGGACGTACGTCCCCCTGTCTTCCGCGTACGTGTAGGTCACGGGAGATGAACCCCAATAGGTGATGTGCACGCGGCCGGCCGGGCGAACGTCGGAAGACAAGGACGCCGGCCCTCCCGGCGCGAAGGAAAACCGCGGAGGTTGTCCCGTCTGCGGAATGCCGCGGGCGGCCATGTACGCTTCGAGCTTTTCGGCGCTCGTGTACAGGTTGTGCGGGGGCTTTCGGTCCGAAGAACGCCAAAAGTATGTGCCTTCGGCGGCGAGACCGTCGAGGTGCGGCGGATCTCCACCCGCGAGGATCGCGTTTGCCTCGTCGCTCCCCCCCGCGTGTACGAGGACGGCCCCGAACGCGCGGGCCACTTCGATGAAATACGGCCGGGCGCTGCGTACGGGACCGATCTCGTCGGGCATGCCGCTGTGGAACACGGCGAGAAAACGCGGAATCCCCCCTTCCGCGAGCATCTCGTAGACGAAATCCGCGGCAAAGAGGCCCGACTGCGGACGGGCGTCCGGCGCGTTTTCGATCACCACAGCCAGCGGCCGCCGGGGGATCGGCTTTCCGATCTCGCGGCCAGTAAGGGGGGCGTACTCCGGAACGGGCTGTGGGGCTTTCGGTGCGGGTGAAGGAACGGGGGCGGGCGGCTCTTGCGCCGGGCGGGAAAGACAACCCGCAAGGGCGACGAAGATCGTCAGGACTACCGCCCACCCCGCGTGCACCCGTAGCCTCTTCATCTCCCGGAGTTCCTCCTTCCGCCGGCCACGTGGGGGTCCGGCCTTGGAAACTCGAAAACTCCGCCCAAGGGATCATACGGCAGAAAAACGCTCGGCATACCGCCGGAGGTGCTCTTCATCGGCGACGTCTTCGCGCAGGAAAAACCCCGCCTCCCGAAACGGGGCCGCCCAGGCGTACGCGCGACGGCGCGCCTCTTCCCAGTCCGCGCCCAATCCCACAACCGTGAGGAGTCGGCCGCCGTGGGAAACGAGGCGGGCGTCGTGGGAACGGAAGACCCCACGCCGGGTGCGCGTAAAGTCTACCCCCTCCGCCGCGCGCACGTTGGCGTAGTACACGCGCAAAAGCGGCGTCTCCCCGCGAGCCACGGGAAGCGTCGGGTCGGCAGGATAGGGCAAAGGAAGTCCCCGAACCGGGGCTTCCGGATAGCCGGGAGCGGCGACGACGACGCCCACCGCCCGTTCTTCGCGAAAGCGCAGGGCATCGGCACGCAGGCGCCCTTCGGCGAGCCCGGAGAGAACTGCGCCGAGATCCCCGGCGACGCGGCTCAAGAGGATCTGAGCCTCCGGATCACCGAAGCGCACGTTGAACTCGAGGACGTGCGGCCCTTCCGCCGTCCACATGAGCCCGAGGTAGAGGATGCCCCGGTAGGAAATCCCCCGGCGATCGAGGGCGGCGAGGAGGGGATCGAGGACTTCTGCGCGTACGCGCGCCTCCGCCGCGGGACCGTACCCCGGAAGCGGGGAAAACCCGCCCATCCCCCCGGTGTTCGGACCGACGTCCCCTGTCCCTAGGCGTTTGTAGTCGCGGACGGGCGGCAGAAGGACCGCCTCGTTGTCGGCGACGAGGGCGTGCACGGTCAGCTCCACGCCCTCGAGAAAGCGTTCGACGACCACCCGGCTTCCCGCCTCGCCGAAGCGGCGGGCCTCGAGCATCTCTCCCAGGGCGGCGCGGGCTTCCTTCTCGTCGCCGGCGACGACGACACCCTTCCCCTGGGCAAGGCCGTCGGCCTTGATCACGAGAGGGTAGGGACCTGAGGCGAGGAGGTCTTCGGCTTCGGAGATATGCTCGACCACGCGAAACTCGGCCGTTGGAATTCCCGCCTCGCGCATGAGCTCTTTGGCGAACACCTTGCTCGCCTCGAGGCGGGCCCCTTCCCTACCGGGGCCTACCACGGGAATCCCGCGCGCGCGGAGGACGTCGGCAAACCCGTGGGCCAACGGCTCTTCCGGGCCGACGACGACGAGGTCGACGCGCTCCGCGCGCACGCGTTCGGCGATCTCTTCCGGCTCAGTCCAGGGGATTCTCCACACGTCGCCGAGGACGCCCATGGCATCTGTTCCCGGCGTGAAGCTCACGCGCCGAACGCTCGGCGAGCGAAGAAGGGCGACTCCCAGGGCGTACTCCCGCCCACCAGACCCTACGACGAGCACATGCACACGGGCCACCTCCCCGGCACCGCGCGACGGGGTGCGCACGGTATTTTCTCCCATCTACGTGCCGCTTCCGTGATCAGTGGCGAAAGACGCGGACGTCCGTGAAGACCATGGCAATGCCGGCCGCATCGGCAGCCTGAATGACTTCCGCATCGCGTACGGAACCGCCGGGCTGGACGATCGCCCGTACGCCCGCGGCGCGGGCGAGCTCTACGGTATCGGGAAAGGGCAAAAATCCGTCCGAGGCGAGGACGGCGCCGCGGGCGCGCTCGCCGGCCTGGCGCAGGGCGATTTCCGCCGAACCCACGCGGTTGGGCTGTCCCGCACCTACCCCCACCGTAACTCCGTCTCGGGCGAGGACGATGGCGTTCGACGTCACGTGGGCGGACACCGTCCAGGCAAGGCGCAGGCTCGGCCAGAGCTCCTCCGGGACCGGATGGGCGCCCACGGTGCGGAAGGAAGGCGCGCGCCGTTCGCGTACGGAGAGGAGAAGCCCTCCCCGGACGCTCCGAAGGTCGAGGTCTTCCGCGGGACGGAGGAAGTCGCGGGGGTACACGAAGACGCGCAGGTTTTTCTTGCGCGTGAGGGGCTCGAGGAGGTCGAGGTCCGTCCCCTCCGGAAAGAGGACGACGTCGAGGAAGATCTCCGCCAACGCCTGTACGAGCGCCTCGTCGGCGGGCCGGTTTACGGCCACGACGCCGCCGAAGATGGACACGGGGTCGGCGTCGTGCGCCCGGCGGTACGCTTCGAGGACGTCCGCGCCGATCGCCGCCGCCGCGGGCGAGGCGTGTTTGAAGACGACTGCGGCCGGAGCGGAAAATTCCGCCTCAAGGTCGGCGAGGAGGCGCAGGGCGCGTTCGACGTCGAGGTAGTTCGTGTACGAAAGGGGCTTCCCACTCAAGAGTCGGAGATCGGCCAGGGAAGGCCCCGAAGCTCCGGCGAGGCGGAAAAACGCACCGCGCTGATGGGGGTTTTCGCCGTAGCGGAGCTCTTTTCCTTCTACACCCCAGACGACGATCGACCGCGGCAGGGGCGAGGGAGGTTCCGAAGCCGCACCGCCCGGAAGGGCCGCTGCCCCTCCGGCAGCGAGAACCTCTTCCCAAGGAAGTGGGGCGCTTTCCTCCTGCGCCCCTTCGTTTTCGGGTTTTTCCGCGGGGGAAGCCGTCCCCAGTTCCCCGAAGCGGCCTTCGCGAAAGGCGTAGGCAATGGCCAAATCGTAGAAGGCCGTACGGCGAAACGCGCGTTCGGCGAGCGCGCGACGTACGGCGAGGGCGCGCTCCGGAGGGGCGTCGAGACCTTCGAGGGCGAGGGAGACGTCCGCAGGAGAAGAGACGACGAAGACGCGCGCGTGGGCCTTCGCCGCGGCGCGGAGGAGGGCGACGCCACCGATGTCCACGAGTTCGACGAGTTCCTCGCCGCGCAAGCCCTTGTCCCGCGCGTCCTCAAACGGGTAGAGGTCGACGACGACGAGGTCGAACGGTACGCCTCCCGCCGCCTCTACGGAAGAGAGGTCTTCGGACGTGGGGCGTGCGAGGATTCCCGCAAACACGCGAGGGTGCAAGGTCTTCACGCGCCCTCCCAAGAGCTCAGAAAAGCCGGTCAACGTATCGAGGGAGATCACGGGGAGCCCAGCCTCCCGCAGGTAGGCCGCCGTGCCCCCAGAAGCGTAAAGTTCTACGCCCCGACGCACCAGTTCTCGGGCAAAGGGGAGATACGGCGGCTTCGTGTAGAGGCTCATGAGCGCGCGGCGTACGGGCATGTCCGAACCTCCTTTATTTCTCGCTCTTTTTGCCTTCGCCTGTGCGGGAGAGCGAAGGCCGCAAAACGATCCGCACGACACCTAAGTTTCGGGTTCTCCTTCTCGCAAGAAGCGTACGCGCCGGCCTTCGAGGACGAGCCCTTCGCGGAGAATCCGGGAGAGCACGGCCGGGTAGAGGCGGTGCTCAACGCGCTTGATCCGCGCCGCCAACGTCTCCGGAGTGTCCGTAGGCCGCACGTCCACGGGGCGCTGGGCGACGATCGGGCCCGTATCCACGCCCTGGTCCACGAGGTGGACGGTCGTTCCGGTCACCTTGACGCCGTAGGCGAGAGCCTGCCCGACGGCGTCCTTTCCCGGAAAGGCGGGGAGGAGAGCGGGATGGAGGTTGAGGATTCTCCAAGGATAGGCGCCGAGGAGCGTAGGTCCTACGAGGCGCATGTACCCCGCGAGGACGAGCCACCGCGGGGCGAAGGGGCGCAAAAAGGCGAGAATTGCCTCCTCAAAGGCTGCCTTGTCGGGAAAGTCGCGCACCGACCGGGCGAAGACCGCCCGTCCCAGGCGGCGAAACTTCCGCACAACGGGGGCTTCGGGCCGGTCGCTCACGAGTGCCACGACGCGGTAGACCCCTTCTTTCCGGACGAGTTGTACGGCGTTGGATCCCTCCCCCGAGGCGAAGACGGCGACAGGCACCGGCTCCGCTCCCGGGTGCCACTCCGGCGGGATCTCGAGGCGTTCGGCGCGTTCTTCTTCAGACACAAGTTCCCCCTCCCCGAATTCTTCCTCTTCGACGCTTCCCGCCGCATCGCGCGAACGCCGAGGCGGGGCTGCGAAGGCGGTTACACGGGAAGCTCCCCGCCGTACCGGAAACGCACGGCGGCCTCTTCCCCACCGCGATCCCGTTCTACGAGGCGTCCGAGGACGACCGGCCTTTCCCCGAGGGCTTCGAGGGCCTGCCGCACGTCGCCGAGGCGTTCCGGAGGGACGACGAAGACGAAGCCGATCCCCTGATTCCACACGGTGTATGTCTCGCGGTCCTCGAGGTTTGCGGCCGCCTGCGCGCGCCGAAAGACTTCGGGAACTTCCCACGCGCCGAGCACGACTTCCGCCGCGAGCGTGGAAGGAAACACGCGGGCGAGGTTTTCGGGAAACCCCCCGCCGGTGATGTGTGCGGCGGCCTTGGCACCTGCGGCAAAAGCCGCCGCGGCCTGACGGACGTAGAGCCGCGTCGGCATAAGGAGCTCGTCGGGGGTGAAGAGGTTTGGGTCGCGGGCGAGGAGGGCGCGGAGCAGGCTGTAGCCGTTTGCGTGAAAGCCGGAACTCGCGAGGCCCACGAGCAGGTCGCCGGCAACCGGCGTCGGCCGCGCGAGGGAGGCGCGGGAGGCGACGCCCACCGCAAATCCCGCGAGCTCGAGGGATCCTTCCGGAAGCATCCCCGGGAGTTCGGCGGTTTCGCCCCCTAGAAGAACTGCTCCGACCTCGCGTAGGGCGTCGACCATGCCCGCAACGAGGCGTTCGATTGCGTCGGGGTCGAGGCGCCCCATGGCCACGTAGTCGAGGAAGAAGAGCGGCCGTGCCCCCTCCGCCGCCAGGTCGTTCACGTTCATCGCCACGAGGTCCCAGCCGGCAACCTCGAGCCGACCGTGGGCCTGGGCGAGAAGGAGTTTCGTACCCACGCCGTCGGCCGAGGCGAAGAGCACGGGGTCGTCGAGCCCCTCCGGAAGGCGGATCGCACCGGCAAAGGCGCCGATGCCGCGCAAGACTTCCGGTCCGTGCGTCCCTCGGACGAGTTTGGCGACGCGTCGGACGACCTCCGCACCCCGATCGAGGTCGACGCCGGCGCGGCGGTAGGCTTCGGCGGAACCCGATTCGCGTGCCCGCTCCATCGCTCGTACCTCCTCACTGAACGTTCGGTTCGCCCGCACCTATCCGTTCCTCGGAACGAGGCAGGCCGTGCACACGCTTCCCCGGGGGAAAAGGGAGGCAAAGGTTTCGAAGTCGAGGTAGGCGAGGGAATCCGCGCCGATGCGCGCGGCGAGTTCCTCGGAGGACATCGCGCCCATGGGCGGGGGTTCTGGGCCAAAGAATCCGTATACGCAAGGCGCGGTCACCGGAGGCGAGGCGATGCGGACGTGAACCGCGCGCGCCCCCGCGTCGCGCAAGAGCTTGAGGAGGCGCGCCGCGGTAGAACCGTACACGAGCGAATCGTCCACGAGGGCGAGGCGCTTTCCGTGCACGAGCTCGCGGACGAGAGCGAACTTGGCCTCGAGGACAGCGTCCCGTTCCCCTTGGGCGAGGAGGAAGCTGCGGGGTGCGGCAGGAGACTTTACGAGCACCCCTTCGAGCGGAAGTCCGAGGGTCTGGGCGTACCCGAGCGCTTGGGGAAAGGCCGTATCCGGGGCGTACACCACCATATCCGCCTCTGCGGGCGCCTGGCGGGCCAACTCCTCTCCCAGGCGCTTCCGCGCCGCGTACAGGCTCGTGCCGAAAAAGCGGCTGTCGGGCCGGGAGATGTACAAAAGCTCGAAGGCGCATACGCCGCGGGCAAAGGGATGCGCCTCGCCTCGAGATCCCGCCTCCCCAGGGAGAGGGCGTGGGATGTAGCGAACCTCGCTTCCGTTCCAGCGCCAGCGGCTCACCTGTCCGGCACGAACTTCCGAGACGGAAAATCCCAAGGCTTCCAAAGGAGACGTCTCGCTCGCCAGCGCTACGAGATCCCCCTTGCGCCCCACGAAGAGAGGATAAACGCCGGTGGCGTCGCGGACGGCGGAAAGCCCGTCCCGGGCCACCATTACGGCCGCAAAGGGTGCAGGCAGAGCGGCGGCCTCGGAGCGGCCCGCAAGGACGGAACGGACGCCCTCGGCCTCTTCAGGAGGTAGCGCCCCGAGGTAGGCGACGGCTCCCTCGCCCGATGCGCCGTCTGTGGTCGGAACGTCGATCCACCCGCCGCCTTCGGCGAGCACGAGCGCCAAAGTCCCTAGCGCACCGCCTTCCAGGCGGACGGGGGAACACCCGCCGACCCCCACGGTCGCACCGCTCCCACCGCCCCGTCCGGGCACCCCTGCGTCGGCCTCGGGGACGGAAACGCGACGCTCGGCGGGGGTGAGCCCGAGGACGCGCCCGCCGCGGTGTAGGAGGGCGTGAACGGCGCGCGAGGCGAGGAGTTGGAGGTCTTCGGCGGCCGACGGCGCCCCCTCCTCTCCCCCGATCGGGGGCAAGTAGAGGGCGAAAAGCCCCCCGCCTTTCACGGCGTTTCCCCCTCCCGAGAAGGCTCGCGGTCGTCTCCCGAGGAGGACGGGGGAGACACGAGGCCGAGGAGGGCGAGCTCGCGGGAGAGCCAACCTCCGATTTCCTCCGGCCCGAGGCGCACGGAAATCCCGCCGATTTCCACGCCCTCCCGCCGCACCTCCCCCAAGGGGATTGCCCGGAGGCCCTCGCCGCGCGCCCGCGCGCAGAAATCGTCTGCGGCCGCCCGCCTGACGACGAACACGCCGTAGGCCCCTTCGCCAAAGAGAAGGGCCAAACCTTCTAACGCCGTGCCCCCGACCTCGCCGAGGGCGACGCCGCTTCCCGAAGAGGTCGCCATCTGGAGAAGCGCGCCGAGGGCTCCGCCTTCGCGGACGGCACGCGCCGCGAGAATCCCGTGGCGGAAGGAGCCGTCGGCGTACAGGCGCGCGAGTGCGCTGCGCAGGCGCTCTTCCCCTTCGCGTTGCGGCGCCAGGGGGATTCGGCTCACGCGCGCGAGGATTTCCCCCGCCCGCGCGCGGAGTTCCTCCGCTCCGTAGGCCGCGGCGAGGAAGGGAAGGAGGCGCAAGGGACCGCTTCCTACCAAGAAGACAGGGGCCGCTTCGTCTACCGCTTCCTCATCCCACGTTCCGGGAACGGCGGGGCGCGGCGAAGAACCAAAGGCTACGAGGAGCGGGGTAGGAAGAATCCCCCGTTCCGCCGTCTCGTTGTACAGGCTTACGTTGCCGCTCACGAAAGGCACCGAAGCAGCGCGCGCCGCGGCGGAAAACCCGAGAACCGTCTCGACGAGCGAGCGGTAGACGTCGTCTCGCTCCGGGGAGCCAAAGTTCAGGTTGTCCGAAAGTCCGAGCGGCGTAAGGCCGCGTACCGCGAGGGAACGGAGGGCGGCAAAGACGGCCATCTGGGCGGCACCGTAGGCGTCCAACGCAAAGGCGTTCCCCTCCCCTGCCCCGCTCATCCCCCATGCGGCGGGAGGTTCGGAGCCCACGTCCACGAAGGCTACGTCGTCGAAGGCCCACCCCCGCAAAGGAGGCTCCGCCCCTTTCCCGCCATCAGGCCGCACCTTCTCTCTCCTCCGGACGAGGCGCCGCGGAAAGCGGGGCGAGGTGAAGTAGCGTTGGAGGAGATCACGAACCGTCGAAGCGTCAAGGAACACGAGGCCAATTTGGGCGAGGAGTTCGCGCTCCTCAGGAAACACGAGCTCCTCTTCCGCCCGCTCCGGACGCGCATCGGGGGAACCTTGCGGTACGGCTTCCCGCACCTCTTCGGCCGCCCGGACGGAGGCGAGCACGTCCTCGCGCACGACGGGAGCGACATCCGTGAGCTCCGCCAGAGGAACCTCCGCGAGTAGGGCATCGCCCCGACGGACGGCAAACGTGCCGGAGGAAACGAGGCGCCCCACGACGGCCGCCGGCACCTGATGCGTGCGGAAGTGGTCGAGAAGTTCCTCGACGTGTGCCGGATCGGCTACGACGAGCACCCGTTCCTGCGTTTCCGCGAGAAGGAGGACCTCCGGGGGGAAATCCCGCATGCGAGGAACGTGTTCGAGGTCGAGGACGACCCCGCCCGGGCCGCGGCTTGCGAGCTCGGCGGCCGAACCCGCCACACCCCCTGCACCCATGTCCTGCACGGCGACGACCCACCCGCGGCGGGCGGCGGCGAGCAAGGCGTCCATCACGCGCCGACCCATCCGCGGATCCGCAGGGGGAACGAGGGGCGGGGCATCGGCGGAATCCCCTTCGGCTTCGGGAGGCAGCGCCTCTTCGGAGGCGAAGGCGCGGGAGGCAAAGGCCGCCGCTTCGTACCCCGCACCGTCCACGGGGCGACCCGCGTACACGAGCACGTCCCCGTCCCGCCCGCCGCGCGCGGAAAGGCGGGGGCCTACGATTTCGCCCAAGGCGAAGACGTTGACGAGCGGGTTTGCCGCGTAGGAAGGATCCGCGGCGTACTCTACGTACGCACCCTCGCCGACGCCGAATTCGGCGACGTACTCCGCAAAGCCCCGGACGAGCGTACGCGTGAACTCCACTTCTTCTGCCAGGTGCGCGGGGCCAACGCGGAGGAGCGCTGCGGCGAGCCGCGGCTCCGCCCCCATCGTAAAGACGTCCCGGTACAGGCCGCCGATTCCCGTGGCCGACCCGGCGTAGGGGTCGATTTTGGACGGGTGGTTGTGGCTCTCGATCTTAAACGCAGCCGCGTTTCCGTCCGCAGCTACCACACCCGCGCCCTCGCCCGGCCCGGCAAGGACGTGGGGACCCTCGCGCGGCAAAAGAGCCAAAAGGCGTTTCGTATGGCGGTAGCTCATGTGCTCGGATGTGAGGATCTCCTTGAGGGCGGCGGCGATCTTCGCGGCGGTCGTCTCCTCCTGCGGAGTGCGCTCAACCTCTGCCATCCTCGCGTCCCTCCGTATGTATCGTTTGGGCGTCGCCCGGCTTCTTACGGCGAGGCAAATTCGGGAAACCGTTCTGCTAGGCGCCGGTAGACGAAGGCGTACCCTTCGAGGAGGTCGCCCAAGTCGCGGCGAAAACGGTCTTTGTCGAGCCGCTCGCCTTCCTTCGTCCAAATGCGCATGGAATCGGGCGAGAGTTCGTCGGCGAGGACGATCTCTCCGTCGGAAGTTTCCCCAAACTCGAACTTCACGTCCACGAGGACGAGGTCGACGGCGGCAAAGATCTCTCGAAGCGCCTCCGCGGCGCGCCTCGCCTCGTCCTTGAGGTACCGGACGACTTCCGGGGACGCGAGGCCGAGAAGGGCGACGTGGTCTTCCGTAAGCAAAGGATCTCCGAGTTCGTCCGACTTGTAGTAGAGCTCCACGAGCGGAAAAGGAAGCGGTTGTCCCTCCGGAATGCCCAAGCGACGGCTCAAAGACCCCGTGGCGAGGAAGCGCACGACGACCTCCAAGGGAATGATGCGGACGCGGCGCACGAGGTGCTCCACCGGCGCGAGTTCGCGCAGGAAGTGCGTCCGTATCCCCTTGGCGGCCAAGGCGCGGAAGAGAAGCGCGCTCGTCCGGGCCGCGAGCTCCCCCTTTCCCGGAAACTCCTCGCGTTTCGCGCCGTCCCCCGCCGTCACGGCGTCGGTAAAGACGACGCGCACGCGGTCGGGATCGTCCGCGGCGAAGACCTTTTTGCTCTTCCCCGCGTAGAGGGGCGTCCCGCGGGGTTCTGCGGCACCGGTGTGGGCGGAGTTGTGCTCGTCCATCGGGATCCCTCCTGAAGGGCGTCTATTGGGCGGAAAAAGGGGCGCTACGCCTCTCCCTCCGCGAACGTCGGCCCCAAAACGCGGCGGTACCGCTCCGCTTCGTGGCGGAGGAAGTGCCGCACGAGGGCGTCGAAAAAGCGCTCTTCCGCCTCCGCCTCGCCCCCCGAGGCGACCTCGGGAAAGACGCGTTCTACCGCAGCGCGGAGTGCGGAATCCTCGAGGATGCGCCGGAGAAACGACGGCGGCCCCTCGAGGGCGCGAAAGGCGAGCTCCTGAAGGCGCGCGTACGCATCCTCGCGGCGGATTCCTTGGGCGACGAGGAGGTCGAGGAGGAGGGAGGAGGCAAACAGGCCGCCCGTGCGCCGCAGGTTTTCCCGCATCCGTGTTGGGTCGACCTTGAGGTGTACGAGGAGTTCACGCGTGCGCCAGAGCATGTAGTGAAGGACCGTCGTCGCGTCGGGAAAGATCACGCGTTCTACGGAGGAGTGGGAAATGTCCCGTTCGTGCCAGAGGGGGACGTTTTCGAACGCGGCGAGCATGTAGCCCCGAAGAAGGCGCGCCAGGCCGGAGACGTTTTCGAAGCCCACTGGGTTTCGCTTGTGCGGCATCGCCGACGAACCCTTCTGGCCAGGGGAAAAGCCCTCCTCCACCTCCTCCACTTCGCTCCGGGCGAGATGGCGCATTTCCACGGCGAGGTGTTCGAGGGATGTGCCCAGAAGCGCGAGGGCGGCGAGGTATTCGGCAAAGGTGTCGCGCGGGAGGACCTGCGTCGCCGCAGGCGCCGGCTCGAGGCCGAGGCGCCGCAGCGCCGCCTCTTCGATTTCCGGGGGAAGGTGGGAAAACGTCCCTACGGGACCGGCGATCTTCCCCCGCGCCGCACGCCGCGCCGCCGCCCGCAGGCGTTCTTCGCCGCGGCGGAGCTCGTCGTAAAAGCCGAGGAGCTTGAGGCCGAAGGTCGTCGGTTCCGCCGCCTTCCCGTGGGTACGGCCGAGGATGGGAACGCCGCGGTAGGTGAGGGACATATCCCTGAGGAGCTGCAAAAGGCGGTCGAGCTCGGCGAGGAGGAGTTCGGAAGCCTCCCGGAGGAGAAGCGCCCACGCCGTGTCTACGACATCGGCACTCGTAAGCCCGTAGTGTACCCATCGCCCGGCGGGGCCGACCTGCTCGGCGACGTGCTCGACGAAGGCGATCGTGTCGTGGCGCGTGCGCGCCTCGATTTCCGCGATGCGCGCAGGGTCGATGCGCACCTCCCGCTTGAGCACGGCGAGGTCTTCGGGGGGGACGACGCCCGCCTCGGCGAGCGCCTCGAGTACGGCGAGCTCTACCCGCCACCACGCGTGAAACCGGTTTTCTTCGGACCAGAGGCGCGCCATTTCCGGTCGCGTGTAGCGCGCGAGCACCTTCCTCCCGCCTTTCCCTAGAATTTTCCGTTGACGGACGCCCGCCTACTCTTCCGCCTCGCGCCTAAGGTCGCGATCGCGGGCGCGGATTTCCTCGCGCCGCGCGGCGCGATGCGAGCGAAGCCGTGCGGCGAGTTCGGGATCTTCTAAGGCGAGGATGTGCAGGGCGAGGTAGGCGGCGTTTTCTCCGGCGTTTACCCCAACGGTCGCCACGGGAACGCCCGGGGGCATCTGGGCGATGGACAAGAGCGCGTCCACGCCGTGGAGCGGGCCCACGGCGAGAGGCAGACCGATCACGGGGAGGACGGTTTGGCCTGCAACCACCCCCGGGAGGTGCGCCGCTAGACCTGCGGCGGCGACGATCACGCGCACCCCGCTCCGCTCCGCTTCGCGCACGATCGCGAGGACATCTTCGAGATTCCGGTGGGCGGAGGCGATCCGGACGTCACCGGGTTCGCCAAAGCGGGCCAAGACGTCGAGGAGCGGCCGAACGCGCTCGAGGTCCGAAGCGCTGCCCAACATGACGAGAACGCGCGCCAATCTCCATCCCTCCGCGGGGAAAGGGTGGGCCGTGCGGGAAAGCGCCCGCAACTCGCCGGAATCGGCAATAACCCCGAACAATCCCAGGGTATTGTACCACACCTACCGCACAAAATGCGAACTCGAACGGGAGAAGAAGAGAAAACGTTCGACGTTGTGTCCGTTCCGGGGAGACGGGGGGGTTCGCAATGCCCCCGCATTTTTGATAGGCTACAGGTGCCTATCGTACGCGGGAGGGATTTCCATGCGGCGCTCGATCGTCCGCCTGATTGGGGTGTTCGAAGAAGCCCTTGCGGTGATCATCATCCTCGCCGTAACCTTCGAAGGCATCGCGATGCTCGGCGACCTCTACCGCTACGTGTCCACCTGGGAACTCTCCACGCACTTCCCGCAATTCCTCGCCGACGTCCTCTTCTACATCATCGGCCTTGAAATCGCCCACCTCCTCATCAGCCGAAGTCCCGTCCTCATGCTCAACGTCCTCATCTTCGCCATCGGCCGAAAGGTGATCATCCAAAGCGAGACGGTCGGGGAAATGCTCGTCGGTTCCTTGGCGATCGCCCTCCTCTACGTCCTCTACCGCATGTTCACCCACGAAGAGGCGTCGCCCCCCAAAACGCGCCTCTCCTTTTCCTGGACGCGCGGTCCCGTCCCCCAAAAGGAAGAGGGGACGAGCGAAGCAGGGAAGGGAACGGCCGAACAACCCTCGGCAAGGTAAAGAAAACGAGCGGTGTCGCAGGACACCACCCGTTTTGCGGCCAAAGCCCGTCGGCAAAGGCACGAGAACGCACCGGTTACGGGATCAAGGCACGAGAAAGACGAAATACAGGAGAAACGCCGCTCCCAGTACCCAAAGGAGAGCGTGTACCTCCCGGGCCTTCCCCCGGACAAGCTTGAGGACGGGGTAGAGGATCACGCCGGCGGCGATGCCGTTCATGATGCTCGTCGTGAGCGGCATGAGGATCAAGGTGAAGAACGCCGGCGCCGCCTCGTCCCACTCGTCCCACCGGATCTTGCGCACGCCCCGGGCCATGAGCACGCCGACGACGATGAGCGCCGGCGCGGTCACGGAAGGGGTAACCACGCCGAGAAGGGGGGCGAAGAAGAGGCTCAGAAGGAAAAGTAGCGCCACGACGACGGCCGTAAGACCCGTGCGTCCCCCGGCGGCGACGCCGGCGGCCGATTCGATGTAGGAAGTCGTGGAAGACGTCCCCAAAAGCGCCCCGGCGAGGATCGCCGAGGCGTCGGCGATGAGGGCGCGGCCGCCCCCCTTGAGCTTCCCCTCCTCCAAAAGGCCGGCCTCCTCCCCGACGGCGACGAGCGTCCCCGTCGCGTCGAAGAAGTCCACGAAGAAAATCGTGAGGACGACGGCGAGGAAGGCAGTCGTATGCGTCCAGAGTCCGGAAAAGTCGAGCTTGAGGAAGGTCGGGGCGAGGGAAGGAACGGCGCCGACCACGTCGCCAAGCCCACGCGGAGCCGGAATCACCCCCGTGAAAATCCCGGCCGCCGCCGTGAGGACCATGCCCCAAAAGACGGCCCCCCGCACCCCCCGGGCGTAGAGGAGGAGCGTCGCCGCGAGGCCGAAGAGCGTGAGGAGCGCCTCCGGTCGGTGAAGTTCGCCGAGAACAGGGATGTTGGCGCCGGAGGCGACGGTGACCAGGCCTCCGTTCCTGAGGCCGATGAAGGCGATGAAGAGCCCGATCCCCGCCGTCGTCGCAGACTTCAACCCTTCCGGAATTGCGGCGATGATCGCCTCCCGAAGTCCGGTGAGCGTGAGGAGGAGGAAGAGCAAGCCGGAGACGAACACCGCGCCGAGGGCGACGGGCCAGGGGATGTGCATCGCCCCCACGACCGTGTACGCGAAAAAGGCGAGGAGTCCCATCCCCGGCGCCTGCGCCACGGGAAAATTTGCATACAGACCCATGATGAGCGTGCCGACGGCGGCGGCAAGGGCCGTAGCGACGAACACGCTTTCCCGCGGCATTCCCGCCTCGCCGAGCACCTGGGGAACGACGAAGAGCACGTACGCCATGGAGAGAAAGGTCGTGAGTCCGGCAAGTACCTCGCGGGAAACCGTCGTCCCGCGTTCGTGCAGAGAAAAGAAGCGCTCCAAAGCAGAAGACAAGCGGCACCCCTCCTGAGGTAACAAAGGCGACGATCGGCCCCGACGGCGACCGGCAACCCGATTCGCGCCTCGGGCTACAGGAGCATCACTCCCACTCGATCGTTGCCGGTGGTTTGTCCGTGACGTCGTAGACGACGCGAGCGACGGCGGGAAGTTCGGTCGTAAGCCGGTGGGCGATTTTGCGCAGGAGCTCGTAGGGGAGTTCGGCGGCGCGGGCGGACATCGCCTCCTCGGAAACGACGGCGCGGACGGCGACGACTTCCCCTTCCCGCCTCCGTCCGTCCTTCGCCCCTACGGTTCGAACCCCCGGAAGCACGGCGAAGTACTGCCAGAGGGTGGGGGCTACGTCCGACGAACCAATCTCCTCGCGCACGATGCGGTCTGCCTCCCGGAGGAGCTCAAGCCTCTCCGCGGTGACCTCGCCGACGACGCGTACGGCAAGGCCGGGACCGGGAAAGGGTTGGCGCTCCACGAGGGAAGCGGGAAAGCCGAGGTGGCGGGCGATCTCCCGAACTTCGTCCTTGAGGAGCGGACGCAAGGGTTCGACGAGCGTAAAGGACACGCGTTCGGGCAACCCCCCAACGTTGTGGTGCGCCTTGACCCCTCCGCGTCCCACGCTCTCGATGAGGTCGGAATACACCGTACCCTGCACGAGGTACGCAACGTCCGGGATGCCGGCAACCTCCCGTTCGAAGACGCAGATAAACGTCTCGCCTACGGCGCGGCGTTTCGCTTCCGGGTCGACGAGGCCACGAAGCGCCGCGAGAAAGGCGTCCCGCGCGTCCACCCGGCGCACGGGAAGGCCGAGGATTTGCGTGAGCGCGGCGGGAACCTCTTCCGCCTCTCCCGCTCGCAGGAGGCCGTGGTCGACGAACAGGGGCACAAGGCGATCCCCAAGGGCTCGGGCGACGAGGGCAGCGGATACCGCCGAATCGAGTCCGCCGGAAAGGGCGACGACGGCCCGACCTTCTCCGAGGTGTGCGGCAAGCTCCGCGACGCAGCGTTCGGCAAACGCGATCGGCGTGTAGGCCGGCCCGCCCCCGACGAGTTCGCGAAGGGCGGCGAGGAGCTGGGAAAACCCTTCGTCGTCGGAAAACGAGACAAAGGCGTTCTCCCGCGTTCCGGAAAGAAACGTCTCTCCGTCCGGCGGAGCCGCTCCTTCTTCCCACAGCACAGGGACCCCTGCGGTGCGAAAGCGGAAAAAGAGTTCGCGTTCTTCCGGGGTCCAAAATCCCTCCTCCGTCCGGGGAAGGACGAGGGCGGCGGGGAGGTCGTCGCGTTCTCCCGGAAGCGGAAGCTCCGCGTAGATCCCCGCCCGGCGCAGGCGGCGAAGGAGGCGTTCGTCGGCGGTAAAGACGAGAACCCACGGGCGGAAACGGCAGGTAACGAGGGACATGGGCGTGCTCCTTCCCTACGGTGGTTTTCCTTACGAGTTTACGGAAGATGGGGGACGGGGGCGAAACGAGGGGACGGCGCGGCAGAGGTACCGCCACAGACAGCGCGGAAGGTGGCGGCGTACGCTCGCCGCAAACTCCCGCTCGCGCGCGAGAAATTCCGCATCCTCCCGAGGCGGAGGTCCGTAGTAGGCGGCAAGGTACGCTTGCGTCAGGCGCCGAAACGAATCTTCTACATCTCCCCGAGGTAGGCGGGCGGCATACGCCCCTACGGCCTCGCCGCGTTCCCTGGGGCCGCCGCACAGCCCAACGATCCACAGGGCCTTGCGGTACCTCCGCCGAAGCGCTTCCCGATCGAGGGGGGGCGAGCGCCTCCCCCTTCGGCGGCGGGAAAAGGCAATCCCCGCCACGAGTCCCGTCACGACGAGGGCGAGCCCTCCGAGAACCAACGTGCTTGCCGGCGCAGGGATCGGGGAAGAGGAGGTTCTGCTTTCGGATGGCCCGGGTGCCTGCGTATCCTTCCCGGTTTCCGGAAGCGGTGCAGGTGCAGACGGCGAAGGGGTCGGTACGGGCGCGTCCGCAGACCGTGCCGTCGCTTCAGGAACGCGCGCCCCGGGGGTGACCTCGAGCGGGACAAACCCCAGCCCCTCGAGGTACACCTCCGCCCAGGCGTGGGCGTCGCGGTCGCGCAGGACGACGTGCAGGCCCTGGGAATCGGAGCTCACCTCGCCGGGTCCGTACCCCACGGCAAAGCGGGCGGGAACTCCGGCCGCACGAAGGAGGACGACGGCGGAGGAGGCAAAATGCTCGCAGTACCCGCGGCGCGTCGCGAAGAGGAACTCCGCCACGTAGTCTTCGCCCGGACGTAGGAAGGGGACGTCCCACGTCTCGTAGGTAAAGTTTCCCTCGTCCCGAAGGTACGCCTGCACGCGCCGGGCGAGGCGCCACGCCTCTTGGGGGGTCTTCGGCGGGCGATCTCCCCCGAGAGCCTCGAGGCGCAGACGGGAGGCTAGCTCGCGCACCGAGGGAGGAAGGTCTTGGGGGAGTTCGAGGGAAGTCGGCGGAGGGGGCGGCGTAGAACGTGGAATTGCCTGTGCGAAGGGAGACGCCTCGAATTCCGGCGTGTAGGGGACGGCGCGCACGGTGTACGGTACGCCGATGGGGACCCCCTGCCACGCCCCGCGTCCGAGGAGGTACAGGGGGTGTTCAGCGCCTTCAAACGAAGCGTACGGGCGCTCGAGCACACCCGGAACGGGAACGTCCCGCAGACGGGCGACGATCTCCAGATCGACGCCGGGACCCGAGGGGACGGCGAGAAGAGGGGCGGCAGGGGCGTCGGGCGCGACCTCCCAACCCTTTCCCGTGTAGACGTCGTAGGCGGCGGTGCGCCAACGCGTCGGAACTGGAGAACCCGCAGGTAAAGAAACCGTCGCGTGCACCTCGCCGTAGGCTACGAAGGGGCCGCCCAAGGGGTGAACCGCGGCGGACGTCCCCGGCGCAGGAGCCCGCGCCGTACGGGCGGAGAGGCGTTGCGTGAGCCCCGGCCACGGGTCGTCCCACGCGGGCGGCGGTTTGGGGAGAGCCGCGGCAGTGCCCAGCACGCTCGCCCCGAGGAGGAGAAATACGAAAAACGCGAGAAAGGCTCTACGGGGGACGAGGAGCCGCAATCCCTCAGCCGTAGAGAGCAGGTAGAGCACGGCCGCGCCGACAAGGCACAAGGTGAACCGCGGCTCGGAAAGCCCGATCGCCTCTCCGGAAAACCCGAGGTACGCCTCGCCGACGCCCACGAGGACGAATGTCAGGAATACCCAAAAGAACCCCAGGCGGCGGAGGGAGCGAAGGGCCAAGAGGTACATCCCCACGATCGTGAGGTCGAAGGCGAACGTCCGAAGCGCCGGAAACGCATCTTCCCGCCAAAGCGCAAGGGCGACTTCTGGACTCCAAAAGAGCGCGGCATACCCGACCTCTGCCTCGCGGAGGAGGGCGAAAAATCCCCGTTCTCCCGGGAAGGTCCCTAGGGAGTAGGCGATCGCCGCAACGCCGGCTAAGGCACGTACCGCAAAGGAGGAAGGGACGCGAAACGGCCAGAGCCCGCCGACGGCAAGGGCGAAAAAGAGGAGCGCGTAGTGGGCCAAGTACCCCCGCTGAACATGTCCAAAGGCGGTGAGCGCCGCAACGGCCGCAAACCCTAAAAACGCAAAGGAAGCCCCCTCCACGAAGGAAAAAAGCCAACCTTCCGGAGCGCAGAGAAGAGAAGAACGACGTGCGGGCGTCGGGGACGTCATGTTCCTCCCTCCCCGTGTCCCCGAAAGGGCGGCCGCGACGCGGATCGGACCGGACGGAATACGCGCATTTCCGCCTCCCAGAGCGAAGCCTCGCGGAGCCTAGGCGCGGTCGACATTTCGCGAAGAAAGACCGTGCGCCGCAGCGGTCCTCGTGTACCTACCTGCGGCGAGAATTCCGGTGCGAGTACGGAAAGAAGGAGCCATTCGCGATCCGGAACGAGGTTCCGGTGCGAAGCGGACAAAGGAGAAGACGAGCCGAGGCGAGGAAGCCCCGCAAGCAGGAGCCCCGCCTTTTGGGCATTTTCGAGTTGGGCGAGGGCCTGTGCCTCATCCGCTCGGAGGGCGGGGTAAGCCGCCACCCGAGCGGGGCGACCGGCGCGGACGGCGGCGAAGAGGGTGCGTGCGGCATCTTCCAGCATCCGTTCGACCGACCCGGAGAGATGCGAATTCGCGCCTCTGGGCCCCCGATCGCTTCCTCCTAGTGAGGGGGAACGTCGGTCGAGAAGGAGAAACAAGGGACGACGGCGAACCTCGCCCCCGCGCACCCAAAGGCCGCGACCGCGGGCAAAGGTCTTCCACACCACGTGGCTCAACGGATCCCCGGCGCGATAGGGGCGGAATTCCGCGGGGTCGACAACCGCCTCCGCGGAGGAGACGCGGGAGGCGCCCTTCAGACGCGCTGGCAGTGCGGGGAGGACGGCTACGTAGGCGACGCGTTCCGGAGAAGCAAGGGAGAACCGATTCCCGTAGAGAAGGGCGGCGGAAGACAGCCGCAGGCGGAGCCGGTAGGCGCCGCGGGGAAGATCTGCGAGCAAAACCCGAAAGGGAACACGCCGGCGAAAGGCCGCAAACTGCGCCGTCCGGACGTCGCCGCGTTTCCCGCCGGATGTGAAGGAAACGAGGGAGAGGGCCACAAGGAAGAGCGTGGGAGGCGGCGGGAGGAAAAAGCGCACCTCTCCCTGCAGGGAAAGGCTCTCGCCGTGAAATACGGGGCGAGAACCCGGCAAGAGGACGGCCCGAGCGGTGAGAAAGGCGGCGGCACGCCACGCTTCGTACGCGGCGAGGAGCGAAAAGGCGTAAAACACCGTATTTGCCAAATCTCCGCCGACGAACTGGCGGTAGGCGTAGAGGGCGGATCCCCCGGCGACGAGGGAAAGGAAAAACGCAAAGGCGCGCAGGGCTTCACGCCAGGTGCGGTGCACGGTGCACCCCTCCTCGATCAGCGCCGCCGTTCTTCCGGCAAGGGGGTCGAGCGGACGACCTCCGCGAGAAGGTCCCGGACGGCCTCTGCCGAGTTCTCTTCGTCCGCGAGGAGGATTCGATGCCCCCAGGCGTACGGGAGAAGCCGCTGAACATCTTCCGGTAGGACGTACTCGCGCCCCCGGAGGTAGGCCCACGCCCGCGCGAGGCGCGCAAGACCCAAACTCCCCCGCGGGCTCACCCCCAGGAGGACCCGGGGGTGCGTCCTCGTCTTTCGGGCGAGGGCGACGACGTAGTCGGCTACGGCCTCGGAAAGGTACACGGCGCGCGCGCGGGCGATGTGCGCCGACAACGCTTCGGCGTCCAACATCTCGGGGAGATCTTCCGGGGAGAGGGGCTCGCGGGTGAGGAGGGCACGTTCCGCGGCGGCCGGAGGGTAGCCGAGGCTCAGGCGAAGGAGGAAGCGGTCGAGCTCCGCCTCCGGAAGCGGGTACGTCCCCTCGAGTTCCACGGGATTTTGCGTAGCGAGGACGAAAAACGGCCTAGGAAGCGGGTACGTCCTTCCTTCTACCGTAACCCGGCGCTCCTCCATCGCCTCGAGAAGGGCCGCCTGCGTCCGCGGCGAGGCGCGGTTGAGTTCGTCGGCGAGGAGGACGTGGGCAAAGATCGGACCGCGGCGAAACTCCGTCTCCCCGCGAGGCGAAAGGTATACGTAACCTGTAAGGTCCGCAGGAAGGAGGTCGGGGGTAAAAGACACGCGGGCAAACGAAAGGCCCAGCACCCGGGAAAACACGCGAAGGAGCGTCGTCTTCCCCACCCCGGGCACGTCCTCCACGAGAACGTGACCCTCGGCGAGGACGGCGGCAAAGAGGAGTTCGAGCACCTCGCGCTGCCCGTAGTAGACCCGTTCCACTTGGGCGAAAAGGGCGGAAAACGCCGTTCCCGCCCCTTCCGCCGCACGCTCCGGCTTGTCCATACGCGGACCGTCCTTTCTCTGAGGCCCCGGGAAGGAGCGGTTCGCCTTTAACTTTACCCCGGAACGAAAGCCGAGGCAAAGGGAAAGTCCACCCCTTTCCGGACCCCTTCTGCGAACTCCCGATTTCCCCCGCGCATACCCTGGGGCGAAAGCGGAATCGGGAGGGGTGGGCGTGGAGCTCTTCCTCATGCTCCTTGGGTTTACCTTCGCCTCCAGCGTCGACAACTACGCCGTGGCGATCACCTACGGCCTCCGACGCGTGCGGATCCCCCTGACCTCGAACCTCCTCATCGCCGGTGTCGCCTTCCTCTTCAGCGCCGCGGGGATGTCCTTCGGCCTCTTCCTCAAAGAGGTGCTCCCCGACCTCCTCCCCACCGTGCTGGGAGCGGCAATCCTCGGAATCCTTGGCCTCCGCGTCGTACTCCTCGCCTGGCCCCGAAACCGACGAACGGCCGAGAAACCCAAGGAAAAGGGCAATACGGAAGCCTGGCCTTCCCTCGAAGACGTCTTCCACTCTCCGGACAGCGTGGATCGCGACGGAAACCGGGTCATCGGGTGGGGAGAGGCGGTCCTTCTCGGGGTGGCCCTCTCGGCAAACGCCCTGACGAACGGCGTGAGCGCGGGCCTCTTCGGCCTTCCGGTCCTCCTCCTCTCCGCACTCACGTCCTTGGGCAGCTTCGTGAGCGTATGGCTCGGCGCGCTTACCGGCGAAACCGTCGCCCGCGTGCGCGTGGGCCCCTTCACCGTAGGGCAATTTGGAACGATCCTCTCGGGCGCCCTCCTTCTCGTCATCGCCTTCTTCGCCTTGTTGGACTGAGGGGAAATCGCAAAGGGGAGCCGAGGAAAACACCCGTTCCGTAAAAAAAACACCCCCGGACGACCGGGGGTGTTGCCTTTGCCGGGATCAGAAATCCATGTCCGGCGGCGTGGGCGTGGACTTCTCCTCTTTTTCGGGAAGCTCGACCACGGCGGCCTCCGTGGTGAGGACCATCATCGCCACGGAAGCGGCGTTCTGCAGCGCAGAACGGGTGACCTTTACGGGGTCAATGATCCCCGCCTGGATCATGTCCACCCACTCGCCGGTCGCGGCGTTGTACCCAATGCCCGGCTTCTCCTTCTTCATCCGCTCCACCACGACCGCGCCTTCCTCACCCGCGTTGGCGGCAATCTGCTTGGCGGGCTCCTCGAGGGCCTTGAGGACGATCCGCACGCCCGTGAGCTCGTCGCCCGTAGCCTGGACCTTCTCCACGGCGGGGATCGTGTTGATCAGCGCGACCCCACCGCCGGGAACGATGCCCTCTTCGACGGCGGCGCGCGTGGCGTTCAGAGCGTCCTCGATGCGGGCCTTCTTTTCCTTGAGCTCCGTCTCCGTAGCGGCACCTACGCGGATGACCGCCACGCCTCCCGCCAGCTTCGCGAGACGCTCCTGAAGCTTCTCCTTGTCGAACTCGGACGTCGTCTCTTCGATCTGCTGCTTGATCGCCTTGATCCGCGCCTGGATTTTCTCCTGCGAACCCGCACCGCCGACGATCGTCGTCGTGTCCTTCGTGACGATCACGCGCTGCGCGCGGCCGAGCTGGTCGAGCCGCGTCTGCTTGAGCTCGAGGCCCAGCTCTTCGGAGATCACCTGACCGCCCGTGAGGATCGCGATGTCCTCGAGCATCGCCTTACGCCGGTCGCCGAAGCCCGGAGCCTTGACGGCGACGGAGAGGAGCGTTCCGCGAAGCTTGTTCACGACGAGCGTCGCGAGCGCCTCGCCTTCCACGTCCTCCGCAATGATGAGGAGCGGCTTGCCGGCCTGGACCACCTTTTCGAGCACGGGGAGAATGTCCTGGATGTTGGAAACCTTGCGGTCCGTGATCAGGATGAGCGGCTCCTCGAGCTCGGCCTCCATGCGTTCTGTGTTCGTCACCATGTAGGGGGAGATGTACCCGCGGTCGAACTGCATCCCTTCCACGACTTCGAGCTCGGTCTGGAGGCTCTTGGACTCCTCGACGGTGATCACGCCTTCGTTGCCGACCTTCTCCATCGCCTCGGCGATGAGCTTCCCGATCTCCGGATCGTCCGCGGAGATCGCCGCGACCTGGGCAATCGCTTCCTTCCCCTCCACAGGCTTCGCGATGCGCTTGAGCTCTTCAACCGCCGCCTGCACCGCCTTTTCGATTCCGCGGCGCATGACCATGGGGTTGGCTCCCGCGGCGACGTTCTTGAGACCTTCGTGGATGATCGCCTGGGCGAGGATCGTCGCCGTCGTCGTCCCGTCGCCGGCCACGTCGTTCGTCTTGGAAGCGACTTCGCGGACGAGCTGGGCACCCATGTTCTCAAAGGGGTCCTTGAGCTCGATCTCCTTGGCGATCGTCACGCCGTCATTCGTGATCAGGGGAGAACCGTACTTCTTCTCCAGGACGACGTTGCGCCCCTTAGGTCCGAGCGTGACCTTTACCGTGTTCGCGAGTTTGTCCACACCCCGCAGAATCGCCCGACGGGCATCCTCGGAAAAGCGAATGTCCTTGGCCGCCACGAGATCTCCCTCCTTCGATTCCCAAAGTGATGTTCCCGTCCGGGATCGGCTGCGCGCACGGCGCGAGAAACCGCCTTACGGCCGCGCGGGGTTAGTCCTCTACAATTGCCAAGATGTCGGCTTCCCGAAGGATCAGGTACTCCTTGTCCTTCACCTTGACCTCCGTCCCCGCGTACTTCGAAAAGATCACGCGGTCGCCGACCTTCACTTCCATAGGAACGAGCTTCCCGTCTTCGTACCGCCCGGGTCCCACGGCTACGACACGCCCTTCCTGGGGCTTCTCCTTCGCCGTGTCCGGAAGAACGATCCCTCCCGCCGTCCGCTCTTCGCGTTCGAGCGGCTCCACGACGACGCGGTCGCTGAGAGGCTTGAGCATCGCCACCCCTCCTCGTTGGAGTTTCTCCCGCCGGTCCGACGGGAAGAAGATTAGCACTCAACCGAGGCGAGTGCTAACACCATGATTTACTATACCCGCTTCTTCCGTCCGATGCAAGGGGGGGAGAAGGTCCTGGTTCCGCCCTCACCCTTGGTATTCCCCGCTTTTCCTCGGATCTTACGCGAAGCGCCGGCATTCGCGCGCGTTTTTCCTTTTCCGTTCGTCTCGAGGGGGACGTTTCAGGACGCGGAAAACGAAACGCCCGGATAGCGCTTTCACGTCCGACGCTATCCGGGCGCATTTCTGACCAAACGAAGAACCCGATCGCCTTAGCTTTTCGCCTGATCGCCGACCTTCTTTTCCTCGGCAACCTTCTCCTCCACCTTACCCTCGATGGGGGGAGCCGTGGCGGTGCGGTCCTCAATGCGATTTTGCGGAGACGGCGGCTTGGTGTCGAGGGAGACGGAGTCTTGAAGCTCCGTAGCCGCCTTTTTGAATTCCTTGAGTGTCGTCCCGAAGGCGCGGCCGATTTCCGGCAAACGGTTCGGGCCGAAGATGATGAGCGCGAGGAGGAGGATCACGAGAAAGCCCCCGACGCCGATGTTGGAGAGCATGGCCTTTACCCCCTTTTCCCCTGGATGAGCTCCAGGGCCGGCTCGATGAAGTCCAAAACGGCCCGCAGGCAGATCTCCGCCGAACGCGGAGCACCGGGGAGGTTCACGAGGAGCGTCGTCTTCCGCGTGCCTATGACCGCCCGGGTGAACAGCTCGTTCGGGGAAATCTGCGAGGCACGGCGGCGCATTTCCTCGGCAAATCCCGGAATGACACGATCGACGACCATGAGCGTCGCCTCCGGCGTGACGTCCCGCGGGCCCAGCCCCGTGCCCCCCGTGGTAATGAGGAGGTCGACACGATCGCGCTCGATCATCTCGATGAGGGCTTCTTTGATCGCCTCGATCTCGTCGGGAGCCACACCGTAAGCGACGAAGTCAACCGGAAGGCGTTCGGCCAAGATGGAGGCGATGAGGTCTTTGCTTTCGTCTTTGCGTTCTCCGCGAAAGCCGCGATCGCTGATCCAGAGTATTCCCAAACGCCACGTCACCGCCCGAGCCTCCCGAACCCATTGTACTCCAGGGATACAACCCCCCGCAACTCTCAGCAGAAGTTGGCGCCGCGAGGGAAAGACAACGTTTCACGTTCCGTCACAATTTCCCGAAGGGGGACGTCCCACGGATCGCGGGGGACGTCGGCGAAGAGGAGCGCGGCAAAGCTCACACCGATCGCCCGGCCGGAATAGGCAGAGAGCGTACGGTCGTAGTACCCTCCCCCGTATCCAAGGCGATACCCCGTCCGGGAAAAGAGAAGCCCCGGCACGAGGAGAACCTCGGGCAATGCCGCCGGTGGCCCGGGCGGGGGTTCCCAAACCCCATACGCCCCGGGAACGAGCTCCGAACGGCGGGCCGGGCGGTACGCGAGTGGTGCATCCGGGCGTTCGACGCGCGGCCAGAACAAAGTCTTCCCCTCTTCTTCCCAAACCCGGTAGAGGGCACTAAGGTCCACCTCCCCGGGAAGGGGGGCGTACACGCCGATCTCCCGCACCCCAGCAGCCGCGATGAGGGCGCGCAAGTTGCAAACGATCGCGGCTTCGGCTTCCCGCCGGTAGGCCTCCGGCAAAAGGGCGCGGAGGGTGCGGGCGGCCCTCCGCCACAGGCGTTTTGCCCGCTCCGTAGGGCTTTGCACCGCGGGGCCACCTCCCTCAGCCGCGGACGCGGTCGGCGAGGTAAGGATCGGAAAGCGGCCACCCATCCAAAGAAAGGGAAGCGCGCGCGGGAAGGTCGAGGTCGGCGGTGATCCCCGCGTGCAGAAGCTCCACCCCGAGGGCGGCGACCATGGCGGCGTTGTCCGTGCAGTAGGCCGGGGGCGGGATCCGCAGGCGTACCCCGCGCGCTTCCGCCTCGCGGGCGAACCGCCGCCGGAGGGCGCTGTTGGCCGCCACGCCGCCAGCGACGACGAGTTCCCTTACGCCCGTCTCGTCTACCGCGCGGAAGGTCTTTTCTGCGAGGACGTCCACGACCGCCGCCTGGAAACTCGCCGCAACGTCTTCGGGGCGAGGGGATTCCCCCGCTGCCTCGGCCCGCTCGAGGAAGTGCCGTACGTGCGTCTTAAGCCCGCTGAAGCTGAAGGCGTACCCTTCGAGCACGACGCGGGGAAAGGAGTAGCGTGCCTCTCCGGATTGGGCAAGACGGTCGATCTCCGGGCCGCCCGGGTAAGGAAGCCCGAGGAGACGGGCTACCTTGTCGTACGCCTCCCCTACGGCGTCGTCGCGCGTGGCCCCCAGAAGGCGAAACGCGAGCGGCCCCTCCACGAGGACGAGCTCCGTGTGCCCGCCCGAGATGAGGAGGGCGAGAAAGGGATAGTGGAACGGGCCCTCGAGGCGCGCGGCGTAGATGTGCGCCGCGAGGTGGTGGACCGGAAGGAGGGGAACGTCCCACGCCCAGGCGAGGGCCTTGGCGGCGGCTATGCCGACGTGAAGGGCGCCGACGAGGCCGGGACCGTAGGTGACGGCCACGGCCCGAACCTCCTTCCGCAAGGACGCCGCGCCGCCGGCCACTTGCTCCAAAAGGGGGAGAATGGCGACGAGGTGCTCGCGGGCGGCGAGCTCCGGGACCACGCCGCCGTAGGCAGCGTGCCGCTCCATCTGACTTGTGAGAAAAGAAGCTCGGACGGAAAAGGTGTCGTCTACGAGGGCGACGGCCGTCTCGTCGCAGCTCGTTTCAATCCCCAAGACGGAGGAAATCCTCGTCCCCTCCTTCCACGAAACGCGTCCACGCGGGAATGCGGGCCTCCATGAGGAAGGCGTCCTCACCGTCGTCTTCGTAGTAGTGCGGGCGAACGCCCACCACGCGAAAGCCGAGCTTGCGGTAGAGCTTCTGCGCGACGAGGTTAGAGCGCCGCACCTCGAGGGTTACGAGGCGGGCCCCCTCGAGCCGGGCGCGCTCGAGGAGGCGGCGCACGATCCCCTCGCCGATGCCGCGCCGGCGGTAGGCGGGATGAACGGCGATGTTGGTCACGTGCGCCTCGCCGAGGTGGGAGAGCACCCAAATCCCGCCGTACCCGACCACCTGCCCGTCCACAACCGCCACGACGTAGCGCGCAAGGGGGTTTTCCCGCAGTTCCCGCAAAAAGCTCGCCTCGCTCCAAGGGGAGGAAAAGGAAAGGCGCTCAAGCGCCGCGACCTGAGGGACGTCCTCTTCGCGCATCCGCCGATACTCCGCCGCTCCGCCCTCGCGTTCCACGACGATCGACCCCTCTTGCCCTGCACTACAGCTCACCGAAAGAAAGTACGCGGGCTCGACGGTAAGGGGATCCGTTTGGCCCTTTTCGAACTTGCGACCCGCCAAGGCCGCGAGAACCGCCGCCCGCGGAAAGCCGAGAGGGGGCTCGAAGAACGCGGCGGCGCTTCCCAACGCGGCGCGGATGCGCGCGGCAAACGGCGCGAGGTCAGTCCCCGCAAAGACGACGGGCGGTCTTCCGTGTGCCTCCCACGCTCTGCGGAGCTCGTCGAGAAACTCGGAAAAGGACGCCTTACGGTCCGCCAGAACGGGAAGGGGAGTACCGTCACGGGAATCCGCGCGGTAGAGGGCGGCGTACACGTTGTCGTTGCGGGCGTCGAGGACGGGGGCCGCCCAACCCGATGCCCCAGCAACCGACGCCGCCCAAAGTTCCAACGTGGAAACGGCGACGAGAGGTTTCCCCAAAGACCAGGCTACGACCTTTGCGGCGGTGAGTCCGAGGCGCAGGCCGGTGAACGATCCGGGGCCACGGGCCACCGCGACGAGGTCGACGTCCTCCGGCCTCCACCCTGCTTCGGCTACCGCCCGCCGAAGGAGCGGGAAGAGGAGCTCTGCGTGGCGCCGCTCCGGATAGAGGTAGGAAAACTCCGCGAGGACGCGCTTACCCTCGCTTGCGGCGACGGCGAGCGGTTCGGTGGACGTCTCCAAGGCGAGAATGCGCACGGGCTTACCCCTCTCCTCCGTCGGCAGGGCGACCTCCCTCCCCTTCCCCGCCTCCCTCGGACGCCCGAAGTGCCTCCTTGGCAAGCGCAAGCGCAAAGGCGGCATCCGGCGTACGCGGCCTTAGGACGACGCGACGGGGTTCGTCGCCCGCCCCCGCGATTTCCACCGCGAGCGTCGGAAGGCGCCACGACCAGTTTCCGCGTTCGGGCCATTCTACGGCGACGATAGCGCCGCGCCGGACGTCCTCTTCGATTTCCTCCATCAAAGGCTCCGCCTCCTCCGGCCGCATCCGGTAAGCGTCCACGTGGTAGAAGGGACGCGTACCTTCGTAGCGGCGAAGGAGGAGAAACGTGGGGCTCGTAACCTCTTCTTGCACGCCGAGACCCCGCGCGAGCCCTTGGGCAAAGGTCGTCTTGCCCGCGCCGAGGTCGCCGTACAGGAGAAAAACAACGCCGCCGCGCAGGCGGCGGGCGAGTTCCGCGGCAAACGACCGAAGCGCTTCCGGAGTGGAAAAGTTGGCGGCAAAGCTGGACGTCGCCGTTCACCCCCGTAGGACGCGGGCGAGGCGCGGCCCGAGTTGTGTGAGGACCTCGTAGGCGATCGTACCCAAACGGTCGGCGACCTCCCAAGGGGAAAGAAATTCGGTCCCCTGCGTTCCGAGGAAGACGACGCTGTCTCCTACGGAGGCCTCGGGTACGTCGGTCACGTCGACGAACAAGGCGTCCATGCTCACGCGACCCACGATGGGTACGCGTCGGCCCCGCACGAGCGCCTCTCCGCGCCCGTCTCCGAGCGCCCGAAAGATCCCGTCGCCGTACCCCAGCGGTACGACGGCGAGACGCGTGGGCCGGCGCGCCACGAAGCCGCCGCCGTATCCCGCCGTCTCCCCGGGGGCGATAAGGTGGAGTTGGGCGATCGGCGCCGTGAGCCGCATCACCGGCCGCAAAAAGGCGAACGAAGATGCAAGGCGCGGCGAAGGGGGGATGCCGTACAGGGAAATCCCCAGGCGGACGAGGTCGTAGCTCCGTTCGGGAAAGCGGACGAAGCCCGCGCTGTTGTTCACGTGGCGCAAGGGGGGCGTGAGCCCTTCCGCATCCAACCGCGCAAGCAGGCGGGCAAACCGTTCGTGTTGCCTCTCGGCATCGTCTACGTCCGGTTCGTCGGCCCGGGCCAGGTGCGTGTATATCCCTTCCACCTCGACCTTGGGCACCTCGCGCAGGATGCGGAGCACGTCGACGACTTCTTCTTCCCGGCCAATCCCCCACCGGTGCATCCCCGTATCCACCTTCACATGCACCTTAAGGCGGGGAAGGCTGGACTTCAGGGAAGTGCGCAGGCGCGAGACGAAGGCCGGATCGAATACGGTAACCGCGATCCCCTGGGCTTGGGCGTCGGGAAGGCATTCGGCGTCAACGGGTCCGAGGACGAGGACGGGCGTGTCCACTCCGAGGGTGCGAATTTCGAGCGCTTCGCTCAAGGTGGCCACGGCAAAGTAGGACACGCCGAGTTCCGCAAGCAAGGGGACGAGCTGACGAACGCCGTGGCCGTAAGCGTTCGCCTTGACGACCGCCATGATTCCCGACGACCGCGGAAGCAGGCCGGTGAGTGCGAGGACGTTGTGGCGAAGGGCATCCGCATCGAGTTCGATGCGCGAGGCACGACAGGTTCGAGGATCCACGCCGGTCCCCTCCTCGTCCTCATCTTACCCGACGCGAAAAGAGGAGGCAAGAAGACCTGCCTCCCCGATGAATGCCCCAGACGTGCACACGAACGTCGGCTATTTCCGCGGCAGGAAGATGGACTGGGCGACGGCGACAAGTTCGTCTTCCGGGACGTCTGTGCTCATGAGGCGGACGTCGAAACCGCGGTAGGTGAAGCGCAGGATCCGCAAGTCGTCGCTCCGCGTGAGCCCCCCCATGTGAACAAGAGGTCGACGGGGACGCCGTCTTGGGCGGTCACCATGAGCTCCCGCGCCGGCGAGACGGTGAGGGTGAAGCTCCGGCTCCCTCCCTCGCGTTCATAAGGTGGGTGTCTATCTCCTGCAGAACCCAGGCGAAAATTCCGAGGGTCATTTCTAAAGACTGCCTCTGCACTTCCTTCTCTAGTTGGTAAAAGTCGCGGCAACAGATGATCAATTCGTTGATTTTATCTCCAAAAATAAGAATCTGGTCCACCAGAGGTTGAATAAAAGTAAACTGAAGTTTTTCGCTTCTATTCATGAGACCTCGCTCCTCCTTGCCCCTTCTTTCAGTCCATGAAAGTTGTCTGTGGGGGGGGGCGAGGTCCACTCCTTCATGAACCTCCTCCGTCACCTACTGAAATTGTACGCTCTCCTGGCCTGACGTGCACTTGATGAAGGAAATTCAATGTTGACCTAAATGAGCCCATTTTCGGAAAAACGGTCGAACGCCGAACACTATTTCCGGCTACGCATCTCGAGGATGGCGAACTTGAGATGCTCGCCTTCGTCAGCCCTGTGGATCACCGGATGGTCCTTTCCGGCCATGCGAAACTCGACGAGCAGGAGGATCTTCAGCGTGTCGAGGGCGGCATCGACGATGACAGTCCGGTTTTCGCGCTGGTCGAAGAAATAACCCGTCTTCTGCCCCTTGGCCAAAAGACGCCCTGGCGGTTTTAGACGCGCACAAGATCCCCGAGTTGGAGATAGCCCTCTACGCGGGCCGCTTCGATCCGGCATAGATCCACGGATGATGCCCCCGCTCGAGTCGCAACCGTTGATTGCACTGATGAAAAAGACGCGACCCACCGCCATGCCCCTTTTGCGGATGGGCGGGGCTCCACCACATTTAAACGTGTTCGGCACCGGCGCTGCCTACCCTCCTGGCTTGTTGCCGGCTGAACGATAACCCCGAAGTCCGGATTGCCCACGCGCCATTGCTGATCAACCTGTATTACCTGTATTGTCCCGTGTCCGCGCTCCGACCCCGATTTCACGGCACTCGGCGTGCCGAGGCAAGTCATGTCGCTTCAATCAACGGGGATCCGAGGAGACGATCCCACATTAAGCCCACATCAGCCTTTGCCCACACGTTCACGTCGTCGTATCCGTGCTCCCGCTGCTGCCGCACTTCCCGAGGCGACGGCCACCCAACATCATTGTTTTCCTATCTGCAGGCGAACCGCCCCCTTTTCAGCCCGCCGAAAAAAGGGGCGCTCTATTTCCTTACCCCCAATGTTTTTCACGGGTGAGCATCCCGAAACCGCACGCCAGCCAACGGCAGGTGATACCACCCCGCACGCCCCTTTCCTCGGCGAACGCGCACAGGGCCGTCTTCCCGACCGTCTCGTCCGATTCCAGATTTCCTAGAAAACACCCCCTTCCCGCAGCGATCTTCTATTCCCCAGAAATTCCCAGAAATTCCGCGAAGTCGTAGGCGTTGGAATGCTTCCGGTAGATCACGCCACCGGCGAACACCTTGCGCTTCGTTTTTCTCAAATCGATTGCGCAAAATAGGGAGACACTACACCTACGACAAAACCATCGAACACTTCCTCCTTTCACCGCCTCAGACACGCCGATGGATATCGCTTCCTTGAATCTCTGGGCGGCCAGCGGGCACTGACTCCATTTCCGTCAACCTTAGCCTCTTGCCGGTTCCATGGAGCATGTCGATAGAGCGCCGTCCCTTTTCCTAACCTTTCAGACCCCGACAAAAACTCACGCCTGATCCGCCTGCGTCCGCGTCTGCCTCATCTTCCCCAACCCGCTGCGCCCAAGACCAGCCGTCCTCGCCAGACACCTTAGAGTCATACCCGGCAGCGCGGCGTGGAAGGTAATCGGCGCAACGGACGGCTTCGGCTTGGCCGTTGGCTCGATGACGCGCAGGTTAGGCAAATCATACCAGCGCGCTAACGTTACGTTTCCCGTCGGCCTTCTCGATGTCGAAAAAGCCCCCTGTGAGTGAAAGCTCACAGGGGGCTTTTTCGAACTGAAAACGTCCTTACATTCTAATCGGTCATCTCAGCCAGCGCACCGGGATCCCCTTCTTCGCCAAGTAAGCTTTGGCCTCGGCCACCGTATGCTGGCCAGAATGGAAGATCGAGGCAACCAGCGCCGCATCGGCCTTTCCTTCTGAAAGCACTGCCACAAGATGCTCCATGGTGCCGGCGCCACCCGAGGCGATCACAGGGATGCCGACCCGATCGGCCAGCCGGCGATGCAGTTCCACGTCATATCCAGCCCGGGTCCCGTCAGCATCCAGCGACGTGACCAGGAGCTCACCTGCACCAAGCCGCTCGGCCTGCTCAGCCCAACGCAAGACGTCCAGTCCGGTGGGCGTCCGTCCTCCGTGCACGTAAACCTCCCACCAGCCGTCGGGGCGCCGCTTGGCGTCAATCGCCACCACAATGCACTGGCTCCCGAAGGCTTCTGCCCCCGCTTGAATCAACTCCGGATTTTGCACCGCCGCTGTGTTGATGCTGACTTTGTCGGCACCGGCCCGGAGCACGGCCCTCATGTCCTCCGTGGAACGGATGCCCCCGCCTACGGTGAGCGGGATGAACACCTCTTCCGCCGCCCGAGCGATCACATCTAGCATGATCTGGCGACCCTCCACCGAAGCCGAAATGTCAAGAAACACCACCTCATCGGCGCCCTCTTGATCATATCTTCTCGCCAGCTCGACCGGGTCGCCAGCGTCCCAGCGGTTTTCATGAAAGCGCACGTTTTTGACCACTCGGCCATGATCGATATCCAAGCAAGGAATGATGCGCTTTGCTGGAACTCCGTTCATTCCTGTCCCCTCTCATCTTCTCCTCACGTTCTCCTCACGCGGAAGACGACGGTGGGCGCCGCTTCTTGAGGGTGCGCAGCCAGTTACCCAAGAGCTGAAGCCCGGCTGTCGAAGACTTCTCCGGGTGAAACTGTACCCCCACCACGTTTCCGCGGGCAACAATGGAGGGAAAGGTGCGCCCATATTCCGTCACGGCGATGACGTCGCTCTCTTCCTGAGCTTCAACCGCATAGGTGTGTACAAAATAAAACCACGTACCTGGTTCCAGCCCTTCCCATATAGGATGGGGGCGGAGAAACATGACCGTGTTCCACCCGATATGAGGTAACTTGACTTCCGCCGGCAGGCGAGTCACCTGTCCGGGCAGAATTCCCAAACCTAAAGTTAATTTATGCTCTTCACTCTTTTCAAATAAAAGCTGCATCCCTAAGCAAATGCCCAGAAGAGGTGTTTTACGAGTCACCAGCTCCCTTAAGGGGGCCACAAGGCCGTGACGCTTGAGGTGATCCATCGCGGCGGGAAACGATCCCACGCCCGGCAAGACGATCCCGTCGGCGGCCTCCAGTTCCTCCGGCGAGACGGTCAAGCAAGCGTCGGCCCCGAGCCGTATAAGCGCTTTTTGCACACTTCGAAGATTGCCAAGGCCGGTATCCACGATCGCGATGCGCATAGCTGAACGGCTCTCCTTCCGCGAAGCTTAATCTCGAAGGCAAAAGCCCGGGGCTCGTTCTTCAGACCTCCTAAAAAGAGGGGGACCGTGTCTATTTTATCATGTCATAAAAACGAACCATCTTCCAAAGGATTACGGATCATGGGAAGCGTACTCGATAATGCTCTGCGCGATCTCGCGCAACGGCTTTCGCTGCCGCATGGCGGTGTCCCTTAAGAGTTTGTAGGCCAACGATTCGGACAGGTCAAACCGATCCATGAGGATCCCCTTGGCCCGCTCGATGAGTTTGCGATCCTCTAGCTTGCGGAGTGCCTCTTCGGCCCTCCGCTTGGCTGCATGCAGGCGTTCGGCAGTAGTCATCAAAACCCGACAGACGGCAACCATCTGCCAGCGAGGGACGTCCCTCGGGAGCACGGTCCAGACAGGCCAGTCCTCAGAGCCCAAATGCTCCCACAGATTCTCAAGGCCACGGGCGGGAATACCAGAAGCTCCCGGCACGTGCCCGGCAATGGCATCGCCAGTTCTCTCCGCCTCAGACGACACCGGATCCGAAATCCAAAGCACCGGCCGCCCCGTCACTCGGCCTAAGGTTCGCGTACGTTCGACCACGTTGTCGACGCCTTCCATACGCAGGACAAACAGATTCGCCTCCTGCCGCATAAGCCATTCTTCAGACGGCCAATCCAGCTGCACCTGAATCAACCACCCCGTTTCCACCAAGCTCCGAGGCAATCGGGCAGCGGGATCCACAAGATCAAAGCCGAGCGCGACGACTTTCGGCTGGGTCATCGCGATCACCTTTCCCCGTGTCCACTAAAAAACATTGGTCCGTCACCTTCGTCTCACATTCCATCGATGACCCTGGCAACGGTCTTCGTCGGCGGTGCGTCCATCGGTACCCTTTGACTGACGCTGTGACCACCCTGTGCACAAAACAAACGGAGGCCGGTACCATGCGGGTTCCTGAAACAGGCTCCGGGGACCGGCCTCTTTGCTGAACACTTCAAGACGAACGTCTCAATACTTCATGAGGTACTCCTGCAACTCCCACGGAGTAACCTGGGTTTGATAAACTTCCCACTCGATCTTCTTCGCCTCAAGGTAATGAGATGCCACATGACGCCCCAGCGCCTCTAGGATCACGGGATCCTGCTCGAGAGCCTGAATGGCTTCCGCGAGAGAACCCGGCAGGCTAGCAATGCCCCGCTCTTTCCGTTCAGCGGCGCTCATCCGGTAGATATTCCCTTCCACAGGCTCAGGGGGCATGAGACCGCGCTTGATCCCGTCCAACCCCGCCTTGAGTGTGACCGCAAGAGCCAGATAAGGATTAGCGGAAGGATCGGGTGAACGCAGTTCAATCCGAGTACTAAGCTTCCGCTTGGCAGGAATACGAATCATCGGGCTACGATTGCGGTGTGCCCACGTCACATAGATCGGGGCCTCATGCCCTGGAACTAAACGCTTGTACGAGTTGACCAGCGGATTGGTCACAGCGGTGATTGCCGGAGCATGTTCCATAATTCCGGCAATAAACTGTTTCGCCACCTCGCTCAGCTGATCCGGCGTTTCGGGATCGTAAAAGGCGTTTTCGCCGCCACGAAAGAGCGACAGATGTAGGTGCATGCCCGATCCATTTACGCCGTAGAGTGGTTTTGGCATAAAGGTTGCATGAAGTCCGTGCTTTAAGGCTATGGTACGCACTACAAAACGAAAAGTGACGATGTTATCTGCCGTCGTTACAGCATCCGCGTACTTAAAATCGATTTCATGTTGGGATGGCGCCACCTCGTGGTGAGCGGCCTCGACCTCGAAGCCCATCTCTTGCAAGGTTAGCACGATTTGAGCTCGCACTTCCTCACTCATGTCGACCGGCGCCAGGTCAAAATAACCGGCACGGTCGGTGCTCACCGGGTGCCCCTGCTCAGCTTCCATACGCTTGAACAAGAAAAACTCCGGCTCCGGACCGACGTTCATAATGTAACCCATCTCGGCGGCCTCGGCCGTCACCCGTTTAAGGACATAACGGGGATCGCCCTCAAAGGGAGTGCCGTCGGGGTTATAGATGTCGCAAATAAGGCGCGCCGTCCGTCGACCTTCAAACGTCTTCCACGGCAAAATGACAAACGTATCGGGATCAGGCCGCAGGTACATATCGGATTCTTCAATGCGAACAAACCCTTCAATCGACGAACCATCAAACATCAATTCGCCTGCCAACGCTTTGTCAATCTGATCCGCCGGAATTTCAACATGTTTGACCATTCCCAGGATATCCGTGAACTGCAGACTGATGGTGCCGATGTTCATGTCGCGAATTGCCGCTTTAATATCCTCGACTGTTTTGACGGCGACGGGCTTCATAGACGACATGCGGACATCTCCTCCTTGTTTGTGATTGCCTAGTCCTTAAGCCTCGAAAAGTAGCAGCTATTCTGCCTTCGCCCCCATCGCACCACCTCCCCGGCGAGAGGCGCTGGACGGCTTAAACAACGAAAATACCCCCCGCGAGTCCAATCGCGGGGGCGCCGTTGCCCACATAGCTATATTAGAGTATACACCGGCCCCATGGCACTGTCAATAACCCCCGAACGGTCATCAACGCTCACGGAAATGATTGGTAATGGGATAACGTCTGTCACGCCCAAAAGCGCGTGGTGTCAGTTTCGGACCAGGCGCCCCCTGGTGGCGTTTGTATTCGCTACGACGCACCCGTTCGGCGACCTGTTGAACGATTGCTTCCGGATATTCGCGGGTGACAACGGCCGATACGGGTAGATCTTGTTCCATGTAGAGCTCCAAAACAGCATCCAAGACGGGGTAAGGCGGCAACTCGTCTTCGTCCTTCTGCCCGGGGCGCAGCTCGGCAGAAGGAGCCTTTCTCAGCACCGACAACGGGATCACCGGCCGACCCTCCCGGCGGTTCCGGTACTCCGCCAGGCGATAGACAAAGGTTTTGGGAACGTCCTTGAGTGGACAAAAGCCACCCGCCATGTCCCCGTAAAGCGTCACGTAGCCCACCGCCAATTCACTTTTGTTGCCGGTCGCCAGAACCAGCCAGCCGAACTTGTTGGACAAAGCCATCAGCAGGCTCCCCCGGATGCGAGCCTGCAGATTTTCTTCCGCCACGTCGCCCGAAAGCGAGACAAAAGCGGAATTGTCGAAGGTGGGCGCGAGGGTGCGGCGATAGGCGTCAAAAATTTCCCCAATGGGTATAGTGAGCAGACGAATCCCCAAGTGGGCTGCCAGTTCCTCCGCATCGCGCATGCTGGCCTCAGAGGTGAAAGGCGAAGGCATCCGAACCCCGATCACCTGCTCGGGGCCCAAAGCGTCAGCGGCGATCGCCGCCACCAAAGAAGAGTCAATCCCGCCGCTTAAGCCCAGCACTGCCTGAGAAAATCCGTTCTTGCGCGCATAATCCCTCACCGACAGGACGAGGGCAGCATAGACCTCGGCCTCCCCTTCCAGCACCGGAACCTCCCGTCGATCAAGCGGGGACTTCCCTCGAGCAGCGCCTCCGGCCTCCGAGAGGCGGACGCCGAATCCCGGATCTTCCGCTTCTGCAACGCTTTCCCCTTCGCCATCGAGGTTTACCGTCCAAAGCGAACTTGCCTGCTCTGCGCCGGGCGGCACGTGACGCCAGCGGGGTTCGTGCAAACGCCTCGGGAAGGCTTCTCCGAAGTCCAGATAACACAACACCAGATCTTCTTCGAAAGCTTTTCCACGGGCCACCACCTCTCCGCCCGCATCGATCACGAGGCTACGACCGTCAAAGATCAGCTCGTCCTGACCCCCGACCAGATTGGCAAAAACGATAGCCACGCCATAGTCGCTGGCTCGGGTACGCAGCATGCTTTCCCGAATCGCGGACTTGCCGGCATGAAAGGGAGAGGCTGAAAGATTCAAAATCACCTCGGCGCCGCCATTCCTCACCTGCTCGCGGTAAGGCCCGACCGGGGCCCACAGATCCTCGCATATCGTGACGCCCATGGTGATGCCTGCCAATCGAACCACCAGAACCCGGTCTCCAGGGCTGAAATACCGCTTTTCATCAAATACCCCGTAATTCGGGAGAAAACGTTTCCGTGCCACCGCCCGCACGGACCCGTTACGGATCACGGCGGCAGCGTTGTAAAGGTCGCCTTCTCGATCGACAAATCCCACCAGTGCCGTCAGCTTCGGCGGAATCCGCTCGGCCACCCACTTCAGCCACCGCAAGTTGGCCTCGACAAAGGCGCTGCGAAAGACAAGATCTTCCGGAGGATAACCCGTCAGGGCAAGTTCAGGAAAGACGATCAGGTCAGCCCCCATCCTCCACGCCTGCTCCGCATAACCCGTGATCTTTTCGGCGTTTCCGGCGAGTTCCCCGACGGTGACGTTAATCTGGGCGATGCCGATGCGCAGCTGTCCCACAGAATACCTCCTTTCCATTTTCATCCGGGAAACCGCACCACCGAAAGGCCACGCCGGGCTCTATCTGCCCCTTTACGGCCCAAATCGGCCGCCCGGCAGAGAGGTTAAGTGCCGGAAACCAACCATCGTTCCAACCCCTCCTGCCATTCCCGTCGAAGCGACTCAACGGGAAGATCGATAAGCGACCGCCGGAGTGCCGCCCCCTCTTCCGGCGACGGCTGCAGGACGGCCAGACGGAACCGGCCGTCGGCCGTGACTTCCCCCAACAAGCGGATCGGGACATCGTGCTCGAGCGCCAGTTTTTGCAACCGCTCCACATCCTCTCGTCCAACCGTGACCAAAACCCGAGACTGCGTTTCCCCAAAAAGCTGGCCGTCCGCCCGTCCCGGCCCGAGGGGCACGGTCACGCGGCATCCCCCCGCTTCCGGCGAGGCCTGGATGCACATTTCCGCGAGCGCCACGGCCAGCCCTCCCTCGGTCACATCGTGGGCGGCGGTGACAATCCCCTGATGGATGGCGGCGAACACGCATTCTTGAAGCCTGCGCTCCAAATCCAGATCGAGCTCAGGGGCATCCCCCGCCACCACCCCGTGAATCACCCAACAATACTCGCTTCCGCCGAGATGCGCACCTTCCGGCTGGCCGAGGAGGACAATCACGTCCCCCGGGCGTTTGAATCCCGGCTGGACATGGCGCTCGACATCGGGAGAAACGCCGACCATGCCGATGGTGGGCGTGGGATAGATCGGCCGGCCCTCGAACTCGTTGTAGAAGGACACGTTGCCGCCGGTCACGGGCGTGCCGAGAGCCCGACACGCCTCCGCCATCCCTTCCACGGCCTCCACAAACTGCCAGTACACTTCCGGCTTCTCCGGACTGCCAAAATTGAGGTTATTGGTAATGGCCTGCGGTTTTGCGCCGACACAGACCACGTTGCGGGCCGCTTCCGCCACCGCGATCGCCGCTCCTCGACGCGGATTCAAGTAGCAGTACCGGCCATTGCCGTCAATTTTCACCGCGACGCCCTTTTTCGTCCCCGGCAATCGCAATAGCGCCGCGTCTCCCCCCGGGCCTACCACGGTTCCCAGACGGACATGGTGATCATACTGCGAGTACACCCATTGGCGGCTGGCGATGTTGGGCGAAGCGAGTAGCTTGCGCAACACATCTCCGTAGTCCTCAGGCTCGGGAAGGCAGGCAAAGTCAAACGCCCGAAGCAGCCGAAGATAGTCCGGTTCCCGAGCATCCGGCATATACTCCGGCGCGCCGTCAGCCAAGGACCGAACTGGAACTTCCGCCACGACCCGAGCACCTTCCTTGACCCGAAAAACGCCGTCATCCGTAACCACGCCGATCACCGCCGCCTCGAGCCCCCACTTGCGAAAGATGCGGATTGCCTCCGCTTCACGGCCCCGCTCCAGGCAGACCACCATGCGTTCTTGGGATTCTGACAGCATGACCTCCCACGGCAGCATTCCCTCTTCCCTGCGCGGCACTTGAAGGACATCGATTTCCATACCTACACCGCCCCGATTGGCCATTTCCACGCAGGCCGAAGTGAGACCGCCGGCACCGCAATCCTGTACCCCCACGACACCCCCCACTTTGTAAAGCTCATGAATGGCCTCCATTAAAAGTTTCCCCATGAAAGGATCGCCTACCTGAACGGCCGGTCGGTCCGCTTCCGATGCCTCAGAAAGCTCTTGGGACGCGAACGCAGCCCCCCCGATGCCGTCCCGGCCCGTGCGGGCCCCCACCACCAGAATAAGGTTGCCGGGCCCTTGAGCGATAGCGCGCTGGATCTCCTCCCGTCGGGCCAGTCCCACACACATGCTGTTGACCAGACAATTGCCGCTGTACGCGGGGTCAAAGTACACCTCCCCCCCCACGGTGGGAATGCCCATGCTGTTACCATAGTGCCCAATTCCCGCTACGACACCTGACAACAGATACCGCTGCCGAGCGTCGTCGGGCCACCCAAAACGCAAAGAGTCCAAAAGAGCGACCGGCCGTGCACCCATGGCAATCACATCCCTCAAGATACCGCCTACGGCGGTGGCAGCACCTTGAAAAGGTTCAATCGCGGATGGATGGTTGTGGGACTCTATCTTGAAAACAAGCGCCAAACCATCTCCTAAATCCACAACCCCTGCGTTCTCCCCGGGACCCTGTAGAACTTGAGGACCTTTCGTAGGCAAGCGACGAAGAACCGGTTTTGAGTGTTTGTACGCGCAATGCTCGGACCACATGACCGCGTACATCCGCAGTACCGTTTCGCTCGGCTCGCTTCCGAGGTCCTCGCAAATTTTGAGGTATTCCTCCTGCCTCAACCCTAAAACGGCCCATAGCGGGAGGCTAGTCGACATGGAACACCCTCCCCCTGGTCAGGTAATGAATCATCGACGCAAAAATCCCACATCCATCTTCCGACCCGAGAATGGCCTCACAGGCCCGTTCTGGATGGGGCATAAGCCCCATCACATTGCCGGCTTTATTCATGATGCCGGCAATGTGATGCAAGGAGCCGTTGGGATTGGCCGTTTCGGTAAGCTGACCGTCAGGGTTCGCGTAACGCAACACCACTTGTCCCCATTTTTCGATCTCGGCCAGCGTGTCGGGATCGGCATAGAAATTCCCCTCACCATGGGAAATCGGGATCCGGAGCACCTGTCCCTCCCGGTAGGCGGAGGTAAACGGGGTGTCGATGCGCTCCACCCGAACGTGGGTCCATCCGCAAACGTAGCGAAGGTGGCGGTTTCGCTGCAGCGCCCCGGGAAGCAAACCGGCCTCGGTCAGAATCTGAAAACCGTTACAAATCCCCAAAACGAGACGCCCTTTTTCCGCGATATCATAAACCGCCTCGATCACCGGTGCCCACCGCGCTATCGCTCCAGCTCTCAAGTAATCCCCATATGAAAAGCCCCCGGGCAAAATCACGGCATCGTAACGCTCCAGATCTTGCTCTGTATGCCACACCAATTCCGCGTCTTGATGCAAAAGATAGCGTAGTACCCGCAAAACGTCGATCTCGCAATTCGTTCCTGGAAAGACCAAAATGCCAAATTTGGCCAAAATCCCTCACCTCTTCGCGAGAAATGACCAAGCCAGTAACACTCTCTCGATATTCACCGATCATCTCCTGCTTCCTTGAGTGTCACCTGGTATGTTTCCAGCACCGGGTTGGCCAAAAGGCGCCGGGCCATCTCTTCTGCCTGGGACTGGGCGTCCGCGGGCGACGGCGCCTCCAACCAAAGCTCGATCCACTTGCCCATCCGAACGCGTTTGACGCCGTCGTAGCCCATCGCGCGCAACGCTCCCTCCACCGCCGACCCTTGCGGATCCAAAACGTCGCGCCGCAAGGTCACTCGAACCTCTGCCTTAAATCGCATGGACCTCGCCCCTTTCCGCGGAAATCGTATCGAATCCGCTACCCCTGTACTATAATACTCTTCCAAAAAGCACAGCCCGGGCGGGGAGATTTCACCGTGAAACCTCCCCGCCCGGGCTTTTATCCCCACGGTGTAACGGCAACAGCGCCGCTTTGGAATCCCCCGCTCGCCGCCTGTGCCGCTCGGACCAGACAAGCCTTCTTCGCCTGCGGAACCCTAGGCACACTTTCACCCCATGCCCCGTATTCGTTTTCCATGCACGCCTCGCCTCGGCCCTTCCCTTCTAAAGCCCATCCTACCGAAGGAACGAACGGATGTCAACCGGCTACTCCCACTCGATCGTGGCCGGAGGCTTGGAAGTAATGTCGTAGACCACGCGGCTGACATTCGGCACCTCGCGCGTGATGCGATGCCCAACCCGCTCCAAAAAATCCCACGAAAAACGGAAATAATCGGCTGTCATGCCATCTTCGCTCGTGACCGCCCGAAGCGCGATGATATACCCGTACCGCCGCTCGTCGCCCATGACGGCCACACTCCGGGAATTGACCAACACCGCAAAAGCCTGCCAGATGACCTCGTAGAGGCCAGCCTTACGGATCTCCTCAAGAAAAATCGCATCGGCTTCCCTCAGAATGGCCAGTTTTTCCTCGGTCACTTCGCCCAGCACCCGGATGGCCAAACCCGGTCCCGGGAATGGGTGTCGGGTCACGATGGCTTCGGAAAGACCCAGCTCTCTTCCCACCGCCCGCACCTCATCCTTGAAGAGAGAGCGCAACGGCTCCACCAGGCGGAATCGCAAATCCGGCGGGAGACCTCCCACATTGTGATGAGTCTTGATGACGGCTGTCGGAGCGCCGGGCGTGGCCCCTGATTCCACGACATCCGGGTAGATGGTCCCCTGAACCAGGAATTCGAATGGGCCCAATCGCCGAGCTTCCTCTTCAAACACCCGAATAAACTCGTGGCCAATGCGCCGCCGTTTCTCCTCGGGGTCCACCACCCCCTGGATCGCCCGCAAAAAACGGTCGGCCGCATTCACGAGCACCAGCGGGACGCCCAGGCGTTTCTGAAAGGTGTGCACCACCTCCTCCCTTTCACCCTTACGAAGAAAACCGTGATCAACAAAGAGGCAAGTCAGGCGATCCCCGATCGCCCGGTAAACGAGGGCCGCAGCCACCGCGGAATCGACGCCCCCCGACAACGCACACAGCGCTCGGCCAGCGCCGATCTCCCGTCGAATCGATTCCACCTGCGCGGCCACAAAATTCTGCGGCTTCCAATCCCCCCGCATGCCGACCACGCGGTAAAGAAAATTCTCTAAGAGGCGGTCCCCTTCCAACGTATGCACGACCTCAGGGTGAAACTGCACGCCGTACCGGCGCCGGGCGTCGTCTCCGATCACGGCGATGGGCGTAACTTCGGTGGAAGCCAACACCCGGAATCCGGGGGGCAGCTTCTTGACCGAATCGACATGGCTCATCCAAACCTGTGTCCGGCGCTGCAACCCCTTAAGCAGTGGTGAGTCCGGTTCAAGGATCTCCAGTAGTGCTTTTCCGTACTCCCCGAGGTCGGCCCGCTCCACTTGTCCTCCCAATTCTTGCACCATCAGCTGCATCCCGTAACAAATGCCCAGAATCGGAACGTCCAACTCAAAAATCTCGGGATGGCAACGAGGGGCATCCGAATCATACACCGAAGAGGGTCCCCCAGACAAGATAAGCCCGCGCACCGAAGGCGTTCGAACACGGTCCGGAGGGGTGGTATACGGCCAAATTTCGCAATAGGCGCCAAGTTCCCGAATTCGCCGGGCTATCAATTGGCTGTATTGGCCGCCAAAATCCAAAACCACAATGCGCTCGGTTTCGGTAGTCGATTCGGTCTTAACCAAAACGGTTTCCCTCCCATCACTCCACCGTGACGCTCTTGGCCAAATTCCGTGGTTTGTCCACGTCAGCACCGCGGGTCACGGCCGCATAGTAGGCCAACAATTGTAGAGGCACCACCGTAACTACCGGCATTAAAAGCGGGTGAACCGCGGGCAACATCAACGTCGTTTGGGCGTGACGATCAGCGCCCGCTAGGTCCTGACGGGCGATGAGCAACACGTCCGCGCCGCGGGCCCGCACCTCTTCGATGTTGCTGATCATTTTTTTCCTCTGATCAGGCTGCGTCATTAGGGCAATCACAGGTGTGCCCGATTCGATGAGTGCCAATGTGCCATGCTTCAGTTCGCCAGCTGGATAGGCCTCTGCATGAATGTACGAAATTTCCTTCATCTTGAGCTGCCCTTCAAGAGCGGAGAAATAATCAAGCCCGCGACCGATAAAAAAAGCGTCGTGCCACGTCCGCGCGCGTTCCCCGATTGCGCGCACTTCCTCCTCTAGCTCCATCACCTCCTCTAAAGCCTTCGGAAGAAAGCGCATCTCCTCGAGTAAGTCGCGTAACTCCTGCTCGCCGGTGTGCCCCGTAATCTTGGCCAAGCGGATCGCCAAAAGCGCCAACGCCACAACCTGGGTGGTATACGCCTTCGTCGAAGCAACGGCGATCTCAGGGCCGGCCCACGTGTAAACCACATCGTCGGCTTCACGGGCCACCGAACTTCCCACCACATTGGTGATAGCCAAAATGCGGGCCCCTCGCCGTCGGGCCTCCCTTAAAGCGGACAAAGTGTCTGCCGTTTCGCCCGACTGGCTGATGACGACAAACAGCGTGCGTTTGTCAATCAAGGGATCGCGGCTGCGGAACTCCGAAGCCACCTCGTTCCAAACCGGGATGCCGGCTAGTCGCTCGATCAGTCGTCCTCCGATTAGGCCCGCGTGATAAGCCGTCCCGCAGGCTACCAAATACACACCGCGGAGGTCCTGAACCCATTTGGGGTCCAGGTGCACCTCGTCCAACAAAACGTCGTCGCCTCTCCGGTTGATACGGCCAGAGAGCGTATCCCGCACCGCCCGCGGCTGCTCATGGATCTCTTTGAGCATGAAATGTCTGTACCCGCCTCGCTCAGCCTGTATGGGATCCCATTTCACCCACATAGGCGCGCGTGTTACCAATGTGCCGTCAAGGCGAATGAGTTTGACGCCATCGCTGGTCAACACAGCCATTTCTTCTTCTTCCAGAGGAATGACCCGACGGGTATAGGGCAAAAGTGCCGGGATGTCCGAAGCTAGAAAATTTTCTCCCTCGCCGAGGCCGATGATCAAGGGAGATGCTCGCTTGACGGCCACGATCTTGTCCGGCTCTTGCCGGCTAATCACTACTAGGGCGTAGGCCCCTTCCAGACGGGCCGCAACCCGGCGCACCGTGTTTACCAGATCGCCGTCATAAAGGGATTCGATCAGATGGGCGACCACCTCTGTGTCTGTCTCTGACTTAAAGCGGTGTCCTTGGGCCTTCAGTTCATCGCGCAGCTCGGCATAGTTCTCGATTATCCCATTGTGCACCACCACGTGATCCCCTGTGCAGTCCGTGTGAGGATGGGCATTCTCATCCGACGGCTGCCCGTGCGTAGCCCAACGGGTATGGCCAATACCGAGGGTTCCCTGCAGAGGCCGTTCGCCCACGAGCGCCTCCAAATGATCGATCCGACCCTTCCGCTTTAGTACCTGCACGACGCCGTTGCCATAGACGGCAATGCCAGCCGAATCATAGCCGCGGTACTCCAGGGCGCGCAAACCGTGGATCAAGATGGGGGCCGCTTGCTTTGCCCCCACATAACCGACGATCCCGCACATACGTCCGCCAACCTCCTCTCTCTTCTGGCCCACTCAAACGTCAAATGAACGACCAAGGGAAGACCCGAGTAGAAGAAATCGAGTAGAAGAAATAAAGAAGGGAAGACACACGAGCGTCAGACCACCAAACCTGTATTGTCTCCGGAATCGTTCCCAAGATTTGCCAGGTCGCTCACGATTGTAGCCAACCGCGAGGAGATCCACCGAACCTTCGATACACCCCAACCTCGTCAATTCACCTCTGCCGTAGGAGACGAGTCCCAGAGCTAGCGAAGCATACCTTCGCTTTTCGATTCCAATCTCTGACCGCCGTTCCCCATTTTCTTTTCTCGAATCCTCTTTACCTACCCTGGTCATCCCCTACCACGGTAAAACCGTTTATTACAGTGCTCTTTTGACGCCCTTCCTCCAGGGTACACCTCCCTTCCTAGTATATGCACTATCCGCAGGCTGTCAACGAATAATCCTCGCAGGCCCAGCAAGAAGGGCGCCGTTCGACGAAAGGACATCGCGCAACAAAGCAAAAGGGGACAGGCTTTCCTATGCCAAAGGATCTGTCCCCCGCATCAAGGCCTAGCCTTTCAAAACCTTTCGGATTCGGTCAAGCGCTTCCTTTAGCCGTTCTTCTTTGAGACTAAGGCTGATACGTACATAGCCCTCTCCGTACTGTCCGTATCCCACGCCCGGTGTTACCACCACCGCTGCCTCAGTCAAGAGCAGGTTTGCAAAGGAGATGCTAGTGTATCCCTTTGGCACCGGGACCCAAAGGTAGAATGTTCCCTTGGGCGGCTCGACCTGAAAGCCGATAGCGCGCAACCCTTCCACTGCCAGATCCCGGCGGTGCTGATAGATGGCATTCATTTCCCGAATGAACGCCTCGCTTTGGGGATGGGTGAGCGCTTCAACGGCAGCCATTTGAATGGCCGTAAACTGGCCCGAATCGGTGTTGGTCTTGATAATGCCGAGTCCCTTGTAGAGGGCGTCGGCGTTCCCCACCGCCGCGGCGATCCGCCACCCCGTCATGTTGAAAGGCTTGGAGAACGACCAGAACTCGACGGCAACGTCCTTGGCCCCCGGCACCTGCAGCACCGACGGGGCGACGTAGCCGTCAAACGTCGTCTCGGAGTAGGCGTTGTCCGAAACCAGGAGGATGTCATACCGCTGGCAAAACGCCACGACCTCCTCATAGAAGTCGAGGCTGGCCACGGCCCCGGTGGGGTTGTTTGGATAATTGAGAAAGATGAGCTTGGCACGCCGCGCCACCTCTTCCGGGACGAGAGAAAGGTCGGGCAGAAAGTTCCGCTCCCGGGTAAGCGGCAAGAAATACGGAGTCCCTCCCGCCAGGGACGTATGGATTTGATAAACCGGGTAGGCCGGGTCCGGGATCAGGACGACATCGCCGGGATCGACGTAGGCCCAAATGAGATGAGCCAGACCCTCTTTGGAACCAATGAGGGTCAGAACTTCCTGTTTCGGGTCCAAGTCGACGCCGAAGCGCCGCCTGTAAAAGTCGGCAACCGCCTCCCGGAAAATAAGATGCCCGTCATAATCGGGATATTGGTGCCAGCGGGAATTCGCCACCTCCCGCTGCATGCGCTCCACGACAAAGTCAGGCGTGGGCAAGTCCGGGTCTCCGATGCCGAGAGAGATGACGTCGACGCCCTTGGACATCAGTTCGGATTTCTTTTTGTCGATTTGGGCAAAGAGATAGGGCGGTACGGTCGCAATGCGCTGGGCAACCTTTGGCATGCCAAAGCCTCCTTTACGGTCAAACTCGCGTGACTCGTCCACGCTTGCCTTTCCCCTTAAGGGCCCCTTAACGCGATGTTTCAATTATAACCGAACATAAAGAGACTCGTAAAGATGCCGCTATCCTAACCACTTCCCTGTCGGGTGGATCGAAGAGCGCCCCTGTCGTCCTCCCGTCCTTCCCAACCCCCAAAAAGCATCAACATCTCCCTTTAGTCGATAAAACGCTTTTCAAACAAACGCGCCGGGTAAGTGCTAAAGAAGTCTCGATGAACCGTCGCGTTGCAGACACGGACGCGCCGGCACTCTGAACACGTTGCCCCGAAACCTGCACACCCGAGAGAAAATGCGGCCATTATCGCCTAAACGGACAGGCACGGACCCTCCGTTAAAGACATAAGATACCTTGAAAAATTGGGCAGCCGCCCGGCTAAACCGGAATCGGAAGCCGGCAGAGCCGACCTCTTCATAGGTAAGACGGTAACCGACGAGGACAATTGACGAGGAGGTAAACCATTTCATGTGCGGCATCGTGGGCTGGATCGATTGGAATCGGGACCTTACGAGGCAGCGCCCAGTGCTGGAAGTCATGACCAACACGCTCGACCGCCGCGGCCCAGATGATTGTGGCTACTGGGTTTCCCGGCACGCCGCTATCGGTCACCGGCGACTAATCGTCATCGACCCCGCCGGCGGCGAACAACCCATGGTCCGTGATCACGGCAAACATCGGTTCATCCTGACCTACAACGGCGAGCTTTACAACATCAAAGAGTTGCGCCGCGAACTTGAGCACCTGGGACACCAGTTCCGCAGCTCTTCAGATACCGAAGTGGTGCTGGCGGCGTTTATCGAATGGGGCGTTCACTGCCTCAAACGCTTCAACGGCATCTTCGCCTTCGGCATTTGGGACGAGGGCGAGCAACGGCTGTTCCTGGCCAGAGATCGCCTCGGCGTCAAACCCCTTTTCTACGTCCAAAAAAGCCATGTGTTTCTCTTTGCGTCCGAAATCAAAGCGCTGCTGGCTCACCCCGATGTGAGGCCGATCGTCGATGCCGAGGGCTTGGCGGAAATTTTCGCCCTTGGCCCAGCGCGGACCCCCGGCCACGGTGTATTCAAGGAGATCCGCGAGCTGTTGCCCGGACACTTCCTGCTTTGGGACCGCGGCGGGCTTTCCCTAAACGCCTACTGGGCGCTGGAAAGCCGACCCCACGAAGATGCTCTCGAGGACACCGTTGCCCGCATAAGAACTCTCTTGGTCGACGCCACCGAGCGGCAGCTGGTGTCCGATGTTCCCATCGGTGCGCTTCTTTCTGGCGGCTTGGACTCCAGCGCGATCACTGCTTTTGCGGCACAAGCCGTCGCGCGACGGGGGAACAATCCACTGCGAACGTACTCGGTGGACTACGTCGATAACGAACCATATTTTCGCCCCAATTCCTTTCAGCCCGAGATTGACACCCCTTACGCCCGTTTGGTTTCAAATGCCTTCAGCACAGATCATCGAACGGTATGGATCGCCACGACCGACCTCTTCGAAGCGCTGTCGAAAGCGGTGAAGGCACGCGATTTGCCTGGAATGGCCGACATTGATGCCTCCCTCTACCTCTTCTGCCGGGAGCTCAAAAAGGAAACCACGGTGGCACTGTCAGGGGAGGGAGCGGACGAAATCTTTGGCGGATATCCCTGGTTCTTTCGGGACGAGGCGCTGCAAGCAGATACCTTTCCTTGGTCGGTGAAAACGGAGGCGCGGCTGAAGATCCTGTCGCCGGACGCCGTCCACCTCATCCAGCCTCAAGCTTATCTGGAGGAGCGCTATCGGCAAGCTCTTACCGAAGTGCCGCGCCTGAAAGGCGAGGAACACGCAGAAGCCCGAAGACGGGAAATCGCGTATCTCACCCTGACCCGTTGGTTGCCGGTGTTACTCGATCGGATGGACCGGATGGGGATGGCCGTGGGATTAGAAGTACGCGTGCCCTTCCTGGATCACCGGCTGGTGGAATATGTCTGGAACGTTCCTTGGAAGATGAAAACGGCTGGAGGACGAGAAAAGGGGTTGCTGCGCCGCGCGCTCGAAGGTGTGCTTCCCCATGCAGTCCTTTCGCGAAAAAAGAGCCCTTACCCCAAAACCAATCATCCCGCGTATCTAGAAGCCGTACGCGCTGGGGTGGAAGAACTCCTTGAAGATCTTTCCTCTCCGCTACGGCCTCTTTTGAACATTCCGGCGGTCCGGAAGCTGGCCCGCATGGAAGAAGAGTTCGACCTGCCTTGGTTTGGCCAGCTCATGCGGCGCCCGCAGCTTTTGGCTTACTTGATCCAAGTGGATGTGTGGATGCGACATTACCGGGTGTCGATCCTCTGACCTCTCGCTCCGCGACCTTCCGGCAGACGAAGAAGCGGGAACATAAAAGAAAAGGATAGAACATCGCGGAGACATTCCATCTCTTTTTTCATCTCTAAAAAATCACCTCTAAAAAATCACCGGTTGCTCCCGGACTTGAGAACCGCCTATTACCGCTTCGAGACTTCCCTGGCTTGACCGACCATTGCCTCCGCCGCCAGAGGAATCACGCGCCAGAAATGAGGAAGCACCTCGTCCCAGTGATTCAGAAGCTCCTTTGCCCGTGGGCTCCCCGTGCGCTCTGCGTGGGCGACGATCAACGCCCGCAGCTCCTCGACGATCTCCCCTTTCCCGTCTTTCCCGCTGACGGCGCCGGAGAGACGCTCGATGCGCACCGAAGGCTGATGATAACGCGTCGGCAGCAACCCCTCCGGGTCGTAAACGAAGACCTTCCCGTTGGTCATACCAGCGCCGAAATTACGTCCTACACGTCCCAGAATCACCACAGTGCCACCCGTCATGTACTCGCACCCGTGGTCGCCGACTCCTTCCACAACCGCGACGGCGCCACTGTTGCGGACAGCAAAGCGCTCGCCCGCCGCCCCGGCGCAGAACAGAGCTCCTCCCGTCGCGCCGTAGAGGACGGTGTTGCCTACAATGACGTTCCGTTCCGGCGCGGTAGGTGCACCTGGCTCGGGGCAGATCACGATTTCACCGCCCGCCATACCTTTCCCGACGTAATCGTTGGCCCGTCCAACTAACTTCAGGCTCATTCCGTTTATACAGAAAGCGCCGAATGACTGCCCCCCCACACCGCGAAACTCGAGGCGCACGCTACCCGGAGGAAGCCCCTGATCCCCATACCGCCGAGCGATTTCCCAAGCTACCGTCGCGCCAACCGTGCGATCCGTGTTGCGGATCTCGTAGATCCGCTGCACCGGCCGGGCTTCTTCGATCGATTCACGCAGCTCCTCGGCAATCCGACGACCCAAGGCGTCTTCCGGAGGCAACGGATTGGAGAGCTGCGTACGGCGCATGACCGCCGTCGCGTCTCGAGCCAAAAACGCCGCCGGCACCAAAAGCTCTCTGAGGTCGATCCGGTCGATTCGCGGGAGGCCGGTGGATCGCTGAACCAACAGGTCAGAACGTCCGATCACCTCGTCCAGGCTCCGATAACCCAGCTTGGCGAGAATTTCTCGAACTTCCTGAGCAACGTTAAGGAAGTATGTAATCACGTGTTCTGGCGTGCCTGAGAACCTCTTACGCAACTTCTCTTGTTGAGTGGCAATGCCCACCGGACAGGCGTTAGTATGACACACCCGCGCCATCTGACATCCCATAGCCACCATCGCTGAAGTACCAAAAGAATATTCATCGGCCCCTAGAAGGGCAGCGATCATTACGTCACGACCCGTTTTCAGTCCACCGTCTACCCGAATCGTGACCCTCGAACGCAGGCCACTGGCCACCAGCATGCGCTGGGTCTCCACCAGTCCAAGCTCCCAGGGCAGACCGGCATGCTTAATGGAACTCAGCGGAGAAGACCCGGTACCGCCACTGTGCCCGCTGATGACAACGATATCGGCAAATCCCTTCACCACACCAACCGCGATAATGCCCACGCCTGTCTCCGCGACCAGCTTGACGGAAACCAAGGCTTTGGGGTTGGCCTGCTTGAGATCATAGATCAACTGCGCAAGATCTTCGATTGAGTAGATGTCGTGATGAGGCGGAGGCGAAATCAGCGGTACCCCCGGCACCGCATAACGCAGGCGGGCAATTAATTCCGTTACCTTGTGCCCCGGAATCTGACCCCCCTCGCCGGGTTTAGCACCTTGGGCTATCTTAATCTGGAGCTCGATAGCCGAGGCCAGATAAGCCGGTGTAACACCAAAGCGGCCTGAGGCTACCTGCTTAATCGCGCTGTTACGCTCCGTGCCGTATCGGGATGAGTCCTCTCCGCCTTCGCCGGAATTAGAACGAGCACCCAACCGGTTCATGGCGATCGCTAACGTTTCATGTGCTTCCGGCGATAGTGCCCCGAGAGACATGGCGCCTGTGGAGAAGCGACGAACAATTTCCTCTATAGGTTCAACCTCATCTACCGAAATCGGCGGCCTGTCGGAGCGAAAGTCCAGGAGATCCCGGATTTGGCTTGGCGAACCTCCGTGCACTAGTTGGCTAAAATGGCGATAAAGATCGCTCGTTTCGGTTATCTTTTCCCCCGACAGAATCGGCCTTTCCCGCACAGCCCTGTGCAACGCCCGCACAACCTCTGGATTGAACTCGTGAAACTCACCATCCTTTCTGAACTTGTAAAACCCATAGCCTTTGACAACCCCTGCAATCACACTTCTTCTTGTAGAAGTGCTGTCACCTTCGATCCCATCCGCCTCCTTCTGAAGCCAACCGGGCGTCCCGGCCTCCTCTGAGAAAGCAAGTCTGTGCCAGTAGAGGACGTCCTCCGCCAGCTCCCGAAAACCATTGCCACCGACCTGGCAAGGCGTGCCTGAGAAGCATCGTTCGATCACTTCAGGAGCTAGACCAATGGCTTCAAAGGTTTGAGCACCCGTATAAGCATCCAACGTCGAAATGCCCATCTTAGACATGACCTTCTTGAGACCGCCTTCAATGGCCCGGATAAAGTTCCCCTCGTTTCCCAACTCCCTCGCAACAGCTAATGCTAGGTAGGGGTTGACAGCGGCCGCACCATAGCCAATAAGGGTAGCAAAATGGTGGACATCACGCGGCTCGCCGCTTTCTACCACCAAAGAAACCTTCGCTCGCTTACCCACCCTTAATAGGTGATGATGAACGGCACCAGTAGCAAGAAGGGATGGAATGGGTGCCTGCTGGTCGCTAATCCCTCGATCACTCAAGATTAAGATAGTATACCCGTTGTCAACGGCTTCTTCGGCCCGCCGGCATAGCTCTTCTACCGCCGGTTCTAGTGCTTCAGGCCCGGCGGCAGGGAAAAGCATTTCTACGACAGCGCTTCGAAACAGCGGATCTCTAGTACCCAACGCTTTCAAACGAGCCAGCTGTTCGTCGGTAAGCACCGGGCTTGAAAGTTCGATCATTCGCGCATGCTCCGGCGCTTCTGTGAGCAGATTGGGGCGAGCACCCAAACGGATCGTCAGGGAGAAAACAAGCTCTTCCCGTAAATAATCGAGAGGAGGATTGGTCACCTGCGCGAAACGCTGTTTGAAATAGTGGTGTAGGGGCCGGTGAACTTGGGAAAAAACGGCAAGAGGCGTATCGTCGCCCATGGAACCGTCCGGTTCCTTGCCGTTTTCCACCATGGGTTGAAAGACGGCACTCAATTCTTCTTTGGTAAAACCGAATGCCGCCATCAGGCGAGAAAGCGGCGTCGAGGAAGTGGAGGCGTTGGCGGCGGCGGCGTTCCAGTCAGCGCCGGATTCCTTCAAGGTGCGAATGCCTCTCCGCACCCACTCGCCGTACGGCTTTTGTTTGGCGAGCTCTGCTTTGATTTCCTCATCATGGTAGAACCGGCCCGTCTCCAGGTCGACGGCGATCATCTGGCCCGGCCCCAGCTTCCCGTGCTCCCGTACCCGATGCGGATCGACATCCACCACACCGGTCTCCGAAGCGGCCACCACCATCCCATCGTCGAGGACGGTGTAGCGCATGGGCCGCAGCCCATTGCGGTCCAGTCGCGCCCCTACCCATCGACCGTCGCTGAAGACGAGCGCGGCCGGCCCGTCCCATGGCTCCGTCAGGCAAGCGTGGAAACGATAAAAATCTTTGAGTTCCTCCGACAGGTCAGGAACTTTTTCCCAGGCCTCAGGCACCAGCATGAGAAACGCGTGTCGAACGTCGCGGCCCGCAAGGGTCAGCAGTTCGGCCATGTTGTCCAGCATAGCCGAGTCGGAACCGCCCGCGTCGATGATAGGCAATAGCCGTTCTCGCGTGGCCTCCGGCCAATCCGGGACAGACAGGAGCGGTTCCCGCGCGGCAATCCCATTTACATTGCCTTGTAGTGTGTTGATCTCCCCGTTGTGCGCCAGCACCCGGTACGGCTGAGCCCGCTTCCAGGAGGGCGTCGTGTTGGTGCTGTAGCGCTGATGAAAAAGGATAAAACGCGTCTCGAATTCCGGATTCCGGAGATCGAGATAAAACCGATCTACATCGTCCGCCAAGAGCAAGCCCTTATAGACCACTGTCCTCGAAGACATAGAGACGACGTAAGGGGCGCCCTCTTCTGCGGAGGTCCCCCCGACTGTAGCATGGCCGGACGCGTCCCGGGATCCCCATGGCTGCCGTTCCGCCTCCCGCTCAAATTCCCGCCGAGCCAGATACAAGGTTCGCTCGAAAGAGCGGCCCGCGGGGACCGAGTCCGGGCGGACGATCACCGCCTGCCACAGGTCAGGTCGGGAGGCAGCGGCAATAGGCCCGAGGACGGACTCGTCCACCGGTACGCTTCGCCAGATTAGAACGGACAACCCGTAGCGCGCGCAAGCTTCTTCAAACAAACGTTGAGCGCGGGCACGGGCGCTTGCCTCACGTGGGAAAAAGCAAAACGCCAAAGCGTAGTCACCTCTTGCCGGGAGGCGCAAGGAGTGGGCGGCCAGTTCATGTTGAAGGAGTTTGTGGGGGATTTCCGTCATCACACCAGCACCGTCGCCGGTCAAGCCGTCAACCGCCACGCCCCCGCGGTGGCGCAGGCGGTACAACGCCGTAAGCCCGAGGCGCACCACTTCATGGGAGGAGCGCCCGTCACCGACGGCAATGAACCCGACGCCGCAAGCGTCATGCTCATGGAGCGAAACCCGCCCCACGGAATCGGTCGAACGGCGCGACTCTTGGGCGCAACAGGACGCCTTGTCCGTGACCGAAACGTCACGGCTTGGCTTGCGGGTATGGCAAGGCAACATGGTGGGCGGACCCTCCTTTGTTTTTAAACTCCTCGAGTGAATTTATACCTGTCCCATGGGTTCGCAACCACGAAGCCTTGCGCCAAACGCATAGACCCGGCTTTCTACGATTTGGCTCGAACCCCGCTTGGATCGAACCCCGCGCGAGCCAAATCCGCACGTCCAAACTTAATGGAGCTGGCGCTAACCGACGAAGCCGGAGGACAACGAAGGAATCCCTCCGACGATCCAAGACCCTGGAGCCAGGATGCCGCATCATCCAAAGCCCTCATCAACGCGTTGCTTAAATTTTAGCGAGGCCAATTGATCGAAGTCAATACAGATTTCCCGCTCACCCTCACTTCCACACTTCTACCAAACATCGCGCCCTTGAGAACGTCATCTACACGACCCCTGATTTCCCTTTTGCCGGTTTGAACGGCAGATGCTCAAGTTCGATGACGGTCGCGACCTGTCCGCCGCATCCGATGCGAAAGAGACCGCCTTGGGACACCGTGAAGAGCTTGTTCGCCTCACGTCAACGTAGCTGTCATGGAACGCAGGAGTCGACCTTCGCAGATGTAATTGGCTGGTCCCGTCATGTACACATGGCCGTCAGACGCCCATTCGACATGCAGACTCCC
>NZ_RBIJ01000004.1 GCF_003633725.1 Brockia lithotrophica
GGCCGAATGCGCACTTATCTTCCCCAAGGCCGCATTCTTCACGCCACCGTAAGCCGTGAAGCCGACCGGTGGTTCGTGAGCCTCACGGTAGAAGAGGAAGTGCCCGACCCTACTCCACCAAAAGGGCCGGCGGCGGGAGTCGATGTGGGGCTTGAGAGTTTTCTCACGCTGGCCAATGAGGCGGGGAACATCTGGAAACTTGGCGCGCCGAAGCCGCTTCAGAAGATACTTCAGAAGATACTTAAGAAGCTAAAGCGCGAGCAACGGAAACTCTCGCGACGCGGCAAACGAGACCGAAACGGAAAACTTGTAGAGCGCACGAAGAACTACGAAAAGGCGCGCCTTGAACTTGCCAGACTCCACCGCCGGGTTCAAAACATCCGGTTGGACTTCCTCCACAAGCTCACGACCGAACTCGTCCGGACGCATCCGGTGATCGCGATTGAAGATCTAAACGTCGCCGGCATGCTCAAAAATGACCGCCTTGCCCGGCACATTGCCGACGTCGGCTGGAGCACCTTCCGGACGCTCCTCGAGGCGAAAGCCAAGCTTCGGGGAGTGCGGATGGTGAAGGTAAACCGCTTTGAGCCGACGTCGAAGACGTGTTCTGTCTGCGGGTCCGTACTTTCTGAGCTTCCGCTTTCTGTCCGAGCGTGGACGTGTCCGGTGTGCGGCACACGCCACGACCGAGACGAAAACGCGGCGAAGAACCTGCTCAAATTTGCCCTGGCAGTCGGCGCGTAGACTGCCCTACCGCGAGTTCCGCGGGAAGTTACGCCTGTGGAGAGGAGCTATGCGGCGGAACGGGAAATCCGGTCTACGAGCACCTCCTCGTGGAAGCAGGAAGCACTCGGGGCATTTGCCCATGTGTTGCGGAACGGTACCATCGCCTGTCCTTCGGTGGGATACCCTTAGCCTCCTTCGGGGTAGCGAATTGGATAGATCTCGTATACCTCGCGGGCAAAGATTCCGTGGTGTTCCTCCCCGGGAATTTTTTGCGACAATAGGTCCGGGTGCCTAGCTGAGGATTCGACTTGCTCCGGGGGTACGGGAAACTTGTGGGCGGTTGTTTTCGATTTGGACGGCGTCCTCGTAGATACGGCGAAACTCCACGCCGAGGCATGGAGGCGCCTCGCCGGGGAACTCGGGATCTCCCTTTCCGAGGAGTTTCTCCGTTCGCTTCGGGGTCTGAACCGCATGGACTCCCTCGACCGTATCCTCGAGTGGGGTGGGCGGACGGAAGTGGGGCCTGCGGAGCGAGAACGCCTTGCCGAGCGGAAAAATCGGTGGTACGTGGAAAGCCTCGAACATCTAACTCCGCGCGACGTGCTTCCCGGAGTCGTCGAGCTTCTCGACGGACTTGCCTTCTATAGGGTTCCCGTGGCAGTGGCTTCTTCGAGCAAGAATGCGCGCTTGGTGCTCGAGCGCACCGGATTGGCGAAGCGCTTTTCCGTCGTCGTCGATGGGAATGCGGTGCTTCGGGCAAAGCCGGACCCGACGATCTTCCTCGAGGCTTTCCGTCGGCTCGGCGTTTTCCCGCAGGACGGAGTCGTCGTCGAGGATGCGGCATCCGGAGTAGAGGCCGCCCGCCGCGCAGGAGCACGCGTCGTCGGGGTTGGTCGACCGGAAGAACTCCCCGGAGCAGATCTCGTGGTTTCGGACTTGCGCGAACTCACCGTAGCTCGCCTCAAGGCGTTGGTAGATTCCGCCGCGCCCTGAACACGTTCGGTGGAGAGATTGGCGATTTTGCGGATGTCCCTGCCCTTACGGAAAGAAGCCGTGTGGGCAGTAGAGATTGCTTGAGGAGGGACAGAAGATGAAGGGGAGGGTACGCCGCGTCGTCGGCGTAGGTCTCATCGTCGTAGGAGTGCTCGTCCTCGGGTACGCTGCTGTGGCGAAGTGGTTAGGCGCGCGCGAGCTTGCGCCCTGGCGCGAGGCGGCAGACGAAGTGGAAAGGGAGGTTCCCGCAGGGGCGCTTACCGGAGACGTGGGTTCTCCCCCGTGCCTCACCCTCCCGCCCAAGCTCCAGGAAAACCTCAACACGCCGGGCGTCGTTGCCGCCCTCTACCTCACCAAGACGAAGGAACTCATTCCAATTCGCAAGGCGGCGACGATTCGAGAAGCGGAAAAGCTCCAGACCGCCGCGGGCATCATCCCGTGGGAGACCCTTCGCACGTGGAGCGGTAGGTGGGACGAGGAAGGAATCAACGTTGGCCTTGCGGGGCACGCGACGGCGCTCTACGCGGCGGTATTCAACCGCCTCGAGGAATACGCGGTAGGGGATTCGTTCCTCGTGTTTACCCGCGAGGGCGCCTTCGCGTACCGCGTATTCGACGTGCGCGTGGTAAAGGACACGGAAGGTTGGGTACTCGATCCCGTGCCGGGCAAGACGGTCGTCACGCTTGTGACGTGTACGCCCAAAGGAGCCGTTCGTCCCGACCGACTGATCGTCCGCGGAGAACTCGTTCGCACCTACGGGGCAGGAGAGTGCCCGACGACCGACGGGAGGTAGTTCGGTCAAAGCAAAAACTCCGGCGGATTCCCGTCTGAGAGGGAAGCTTCCCCTACTTGGGAAAAGAGCTTAGCGCTCCCTAAACTACTTCGGGCAGGGGAGGATAGATCAACTTGCGCCCCTGCTTGAAGAGGGGCAGCGGCAGTTGTACGGCTTTCGAGGGGTGAAGAATCCCTCTTTCGGACAAAGCGGCGTGGGCGCGGCAAAGCCGTAACGGGTTGGGTGCACTGGGTATGTGTCAATTTTGTTGCATAGGTCAACCTTGGGATTTATTGACGGGATATTCGTACCTGTGCTATCTTTACCTCAATGCCGGAGTTACCCTGATTCGGGATTTCGCCAAACCCAAAAGCTTAGCGCAGGAGACGAAGTCGAGGAGGCGAGTGAACGAAACGGGAGATTGAACGGCGCAGGAGGGAGGGTCGTGGGAAGCCCCTCAGAGAAGCGAGTCCTAGGCCAGGAACCGGCGTTCCTGGCGGCGGATGAGGAGATCGCGGAGGTGCTCGGCGATTGGGTAGGATCCTTTGTATAAATAGTTAAGATTAACGCAAAAATAAGTAATAATTGCCGCCGTTTTGTTAAAACAAGGCGGTAACCTGGAATATGAACATTAAAATAGTTATTTTACAGTTTTTGCGAATGGAGCGCCGATCTATCCCTCATTTTTTGAAAGCTTTTTCCCCTTACTTGGCAGATAAACCTTTATTTCACCTTTTCTATCGTGTAATTGAGGTTCTCATGAGTAGCGCGCTGGTTCTTTTTTTGGTGATTCGTGCGAGCGATGGGTGGGGGCCGGGCGTAGCGGGGACGGCACTCCTTGTTTTTTATACCTATACCTTTCTTTTTTCAGCTATTTCAATACGTCCGGATATATTGCAAAGAGAATATAATTTTTCTTTTTATCGTATGAGCCGGACCAGCGATGAATCGCTTTACCGCAGCGTGCTGTGGGTGGACGTTGCGGCCCGCTGGCTGTATCATCTTCCCCGCCGCCTCCCTTTTATGGTCGGGTCGATGAGCGTCATGGGGATGCGGGCCATCCCGCTCATGATGCTCGGTGATGCGTTGGCCCTTGCTGCCTACATGCATCGGGCGACGCGGGGGCTGGGAGAAACCGCAGGGCTTCAAACGCTGCGGGCGGTACTCAAAGGCATCCTGGAACGGGGAATCGTTGGCCTTTTTGCTTATGGGATAGGGGTTTTGACTGCCCGTTTCCTTGAAATCATCCGAGGGGTTACGCTGCATCGGGGGATTTCGCTCGAGACGTGGCTTGCGGCCGAGGCGGCCGTTCGCTCCGAAGTGAGGCGCTTCCTTGAAGCGTTTTCTCTTTCACCTTCCGCCGTGACGGCGTTTGTGGAGGGGCCGATGTGGATCGGGGCGCTTCTCTTCGTCCCGGGACTGGTGCTTCTTGCCGTCTTTTATTCCACGCGATTTCAGATCGAGCCCGCTGTAAAGACATTTCGGATGCCGCGCCTGATCGTTGAACGATGCTTGTCGGTAGAGAGGAGCTCGCATCGGCTCGAGGGAGCGTTCGTTTTGGACCGGCTCCGGCTGCTTCGTCGTCAGGACCGGCTCGCTCATCCCTGGTGGATGTGGGGAGTACCGACGGGTTTTGTTGCCGCTTTGGCCTTTGTCTTGCCGGTCCTTCAGCTGGCCCACAACCCGTATGCGCGTGCGTTTTTGTTCTTCATTGTTTTTTTCTTTGCTTTGCGAAGCGTGGCCGATGAAATTCAGTTTTATTTTCAGGATGTCTTCTACTATCGCTCTGATCTTCGTCGTCTTCCACTTTATCATCTTCTCGGAGTGGAGCGGCTGGAGACGTTTTTGCGGAGCAAGATGGAACTTCTCTCATGCCTCGTGCGGCGCATCGCCGGAGTGCCGCTCGTGATTCTGGGGACTGTGGCGTTCATTTTTCTCGGGGTTCATACGGTAATCCTCGGAGTAGTTGCCGCGTTAGTATTTCACATTTTTCTCAAGGGCGCCGTGTTCTTGGCCGCATCATTTCCGTATCGGAGGTTTTTGCTGGCATTTCAATTGAAAGAGTTTCGCCTTCGTCCACCGGAGGAAGAGCGTATTGAAGAGCATATGTTCCAAATCGTTGTTGACTACCCCCAAAGAGTGCTCGTCTATGCTTCGATCCTCGGAAGCCTGATCGTCGCCATGTTCGGGCTTGTTCGGGGTGCGGGGTGGCTCGTTTACGGATTGGCCTTCTTTGGGATCTGGACGCTGTTTTTGATGACCCGGTACCGGGAGGCCTTTGGGGTTACCCCGGAACGGGAAAAGTGGGCGTCGCTTTCATTCTGGCTTTCGGCGACCGGGGCGTCGCTTTTCGTCTTTGGGATTGGAGTCGTGGGAGGGTTTGCAGTTAGCGGCGGTTTGGGAGAGATCATCGGCGCTTTCGGTTCGATTGTATCTCCTTCTCTCTCATGGGAAACGATCCTCTTCAACAATGCTCGGGTGGCACTTTTGCTCTTTGCTTTGGGACTGGTGAGCTTTGGCTTTGGTGCGCTCCTCGTTCTCCTCTTCCAAGGCTTTGTGCTCGGGGGGAGCGTGCGCATCGCGGTGGACGCTGTCGGCTGGGAGTTGGTGTTCCGGAAGATTTTGCCCCATGCTTTTTTAGAGATCGCGGCTGTAAGCCTCATCGCCGGCGCTTCCTTCACTGGATTGCGTGTACTCCGATCCATTCGGCGAGAGGGAAGGATCTCCGGTGAGCTTCTTAGAACTTGGCTTCAGGAAGTCGCGTGGGCTCTCTTGCTCGGGGCGATCCTTCTCACCGTGGCAGCGTTCGTGGAAGCGTATGTTTCTTCTCGGGGGTGAGGGAAGGCATGTCAGGACAGCGTCATCTGCTTGTTCTTCGGGATCTTGTCTTTTCTTACACGACCGACGGAAGTCCGCCGCTTTTTGACGGACTGAACTTTGAGATCGCTCAGGGAGAAAAAATTCTTCTCGTTGGGCCGAACGGGGCCGGCAAGACGACGCTCCTGAATCTGCTGGCTGGTCTGCTTGAGTCCTACCGCCCTCGCTATCAGGCATTCTGGGCGGGGAAGCCGGTTCGCCTACAGGAAATTCGTCCCGAGATCGCCTATGCGCCGGATGAAGATTATCTTTTCGACGAGCTTACGGCCGAGGAGCACATCGAGGTGTTTCGGGCGCTCTGGACGGTTCAGCCGACGTACCGAAGCGATGTGCTGGATCTGCTCCGGCGATTCGGGCTGGCCGAGATCACAAAGCCAGTGGGACGGTACTCCCGCGGCATGCGTCGGAAGCTCTTCCTGTCTCTCATCCTCGCCCGCCGCGCCTCGCTTTGTCTTTTGGATGAGCCATTCAACGCGCTCGATCAGCAAAGCATCGAGGCGCTCATTTCCTTCATCGAGATGAACCCGGGCGCGTGCGTGCTTGTCGCGCATCGGCCGCCGGAGGCCCTTCGGATGGACCGCGTCATCGATATACGAACTTTCACGCGATCTGACGCTTCTTCTACCCGAGAGTGAATTCAGAAAGGAGAATGGACATCATGAAAAGTCTCTTCGTTTCCTTCTTGTTATACGTCCCGTTCATCGTGATCGCGCTTATTTTGAAGTTCTACGGGATTACGTCGCCTTACGTCGTCGAACTGCTTATCGCCGGTATCTTCATCGTTGGTGCCATGGAGCGGCGACGCCATTTACGGCGCTAACCATGACTTGTCTTTGGTAAGCTAAGTAAACAGAGAGACATAAGGATCTTTCGATGTTAGTTTGGCGGGGCCAGGATGGTGAAGCGGCCGAAGGCGTGGCGGTGGGAGCGATCGAGGGCAAGTGTTTCACCATGTGGCACGACGGATGAATCGGCATGAAGCATGGACCCGGCAACTGGCTCGAGTGGCCGGGGAAGGCTTGAGATCCATTTGTCGGCACTGAAAGGCTCTACAGAGACCGGCCGCGGGTCAAACAGATGCTGCGTGAGTTGGCCCGAGCGGAGTAACGGTTGTGGTGAAGAGAACCGGTGCCAGTGAGGTCTTTGCTTACCGAACGTTGACACACACCAATTTCGTCACACTTTTTGACACAAAATATACACAAAATGTTATTTAACACCACTTTACGGGATATTACCGCTGTTGATAACATACAATTGGGAGGTTACATGCATTCCAAGGGAGAAAGGAGAATAAAAAATGGCCGTAACTTTGTAGACAAGCGGTGGCTCTTTGTTCTCCTCTTCTAAAACAAATGTCCAGACCGTTTCAGCTGCTTACAGCAATGCTATTGCAATTTCTAAAGGAAGCACAAAGTCAGCGACAGCAAGTCAGGATCGTTTAGAAATTTCCCGAGAAGCAAAGCAACTTTTCGCAGCCAAGCAGAATACCTCGAATTCTTGGGTGAATACTGTAAGAATCTGGTTACAGCAGCCGGTGGAATGGTTAAAAAAGGCGGGGAGCTTTGCGCTTGAAGCCGCCGAAGCAGGGCTTAACTTTCTGGTACTCGATGATATTCGCGCCCTTTTTAATCCCAATGTCAGCAATACGGACAAAATTCTTTCTTTGATTTCACTCTTTCCCGCGGGGAAAGTGACGAAAGCCGGAAAGTTATATGCGTTACTAAAAAAATACGGCAAAGGAGAAATGGTTGATGCTTTATCTAAGATGGGCAATGTATTAAAATACAACCGTAAAGCCGTTTTGATGGAAGGTAATTCAAAAGAAGGATGGAAGCACATTGTAGAAAATCATATCATTGGAAAACCTGGAAAGTCACTGTTTCCAAAGCATATGGGAGAAGTGCAGATTAAAAATTTAATCATAGAGAGCGTGGAGAAAGGTAGTGTTTTCAAGAAACAAAGAGATGGCGCCATAGTAGTGTATTTGTATAGACTAAATAAGTATGGAATCAGTGAAATGCTTACGGTCGTTGATAGCAACGGAATAATTCGTACTTCTTTTCCAACCAAGGGTACAAGTGTTTTTAGAAAAAAATAAGGAGGTGTGTTACATGTCTATCAAGATTTTGCTTTATGATTGGGAAGAAGACCTAAGATCAGGTTATTTTCGTGGTTTTTTCAGTAGCGAGATGCACATGATAATTAATAATGGATCAGAACAACTTACTTTTGAAGTTGCTACAGCCCACAGTTCGGCGTTAATTTACATTGCAGATCAGCTTGCTAAAATGCTGAAAATTAATGGAAATTATTCCTTTAAAGTTTTAGGCTTTGGTTCTATTTACGATTGTGTTATCACTTCTTTGAACGATAAAATTAGAATTGATCTTGTTGATATATCTACCGACGAAGCAGAAGAAAGCATTTTATATGACAAAATTAAGTTTGCGCGAGATTATGTTCAGGCCTTAAAAAGTTACTTGAAATGTGCTGAGCATATAAACCCAAGGATCAGGGACGACGAGACGTTTAAACTTATCGATCAGTTTATGAAAAAACTAGAAAATGTTATTACAATGGAATAGCCTTCGAGATATCTCGAAATGCAAAAACAGCCTTGACTACGTGACGGGTGGGCGTTGTCTATGGCAGCGTCGAGGACCAGTTTGGGGTCTCTGTCCTCAAGCCAGGGGTGTTGGCTGGCATCTATACTTGAGGGTGCGGAAGGCGCGTTCGACTCGCCGGAGATCCTTGTATCCCCACACCGCTTCTCGCGGGATCGGGCACCGGGCGGTTCTTCCAGGTGGAGGCATCTATGAGCTGGTGGATAAAACCAATATCCTGTGCCCAGAGGTAGTGAAGACCATCTCCATCCATCCCGACGGCAGCGTGAAGGTCTGCTGTGGTCAGTCCATGTTCGAACACAGCAACCTCACAATCGGCAACCTGCTCGAGGTTTCCCTGCCCGAATTGATCGAGGAGGTTCCCTTGCCCGAATTAATTGAGGCCGCTCGCCATAACCTCATGTACTGGTGGATTCACATCCTCGGACCTAAGCGGATTCTGGATAGGATCGGTGTCTCGGGCCACTACACGAGCTTCTGCCACGTCTGCCAGGTGCTGTTCACCCGGTACCGGGATCAGGCGATTCAGTACCTGATCGAGCATCGGGACGAAGTGCTGATGAAGGACGTCCTCATGAGCGACGTGATCCCGCTTCAGCTCAAGGCTGTGGCGGAACGGAAGGTGAAGCTCCCCAATGCTTGAGGTCCGCTCGGTCACGGTAGGATACAGATCTCGAACCGTGCTGCACGAGATCGAGCTCAACCTTGGTCCGGGATTTCATGTGCTTCTGGGCCCGAACGGCGCTAGTTCATTTTGGGGCGCTGACTCGGTTTCGTTTTGGCCATATGGCCCAAGCCAAGTGTCCCGTTGACCGGTCATTTTTTCATGCTATCCTGATTGTAAATTCCGTCAAACCTAAAAACTTAGCGCAGAAGACGGAGTCGAGGAGGCGAGTGAACGAAAAGATCGAACTTCCGAAGGTGTGGGAGCCGGACCCGAACGCCGCTGCCGCTGTTCAGGAACTTTTCGGCGGGCGCTTTGGTGAGATGTCGACACTCATGAACTATACGATCCAGTCGTTTAATTTCCGCCTGGCGCGGCGAGCATCCGGATGGCGGGGCACTCATCGTGAAGGAAGGCCCGCCTCCCGGCGGACCCATCCCCGAGCTCCCGGATCTTCCGGAGAGCTTTGCGCCGAAATACGACCCCGAAGCGCTCGCTGAGATGATCCAGTTCCTGTTGAAGAAAAAACAGACGTAGTCCGCGGCGGAGCCCCGTCACGCCCTACACGCTCTGAGCCGGCCGTAAGCCGGCTTGTTTGTTTTGCCCAATTCCTGGCAGGAGTGTCCCTAGTTTGATTCCGCCCAAATAAAAAAACGCCGATGTACGGCGCTTTTCTCGGCTTGGGGAATGGAGCGGGTGACGGGAATCGAACCCGCGTTTCCAGCTTGGGAAGCTGGTGTTCTACCATTGAACTACACCCGCGTGCGACGATAAATATACTACGCGGGCCGTTCGTTGTCAAGGGGGCCCCTTCCTTCTCAGGCGACGCCCTTCTTTGCCGTGCGAGGTGCCCGTGTCCGACGGTTTCCGATATTTCTTTCGGGTTGTTCCGTATAGAATACCTCATATAAGATGTCGCCGTAGATCCGGGGACATCGCATCGTGAGGGGGAGGGAAGATGACAGAAGGAGAGTCGAGGGTCGGGGGAAAATTTACACGCGACGAGCGCTGGCTTGTGGTGCGTATTGAAGAGGAGGACCTCCGCGAAGGCGATCGACTGGACGAGGTGCTGCGTCGCGTCTTACATTTGTCCGGAAGACAGATTCAGCGCCTCGTCCAGAGCGGAGGATTGCGTAGGGGGAAGGCGCGAATATCCTCTGCCCTGCGCATCCGTCCGGGAGAGGAGATCGCGGTACGACTTTTTCCTTTCGAGGAATACGGAGTCGACCCTGAAGACATCCCCCTGCGGATCCTCTACGAGGACGACCACTACCTCGTCGTGGACAAACCTCCGGGGATTCTCGTACACCCGATTCGTCCGGGGATGCGGGGGACGCTCGCGGCCGCTGTGGCCCACCACTTTGCGACGATCGGCCTCCGTTCCCGCGTGCGGCCGGTGCACCGCCTCGATCGGGACACCTCAGGCGTAATCGTCTTTGCCAAACATGCCTGGGCGCATGCCCGGTTGGACGCTCTCTTTCGCGCGAGTGCGGTGCGGAAGACGTATCTGGCGGTGGTTTCCGGCGTTCCCGATCCCGCCGAACAGACCATAGAGCTCCCCCTTTCGCGGCGACCCGGGCGCGACGGAAAGATCGCCGTCGACGCGCGTGGCCTCTTCGCCCGTACGGTCGTGCGCGTACGCGAGGCGTTGGGGGAACGGGCGTCGCTCGTCGAAGCGGTGCCGGAAACCGGAAGGACGCACCAAATCCGTGTGCACCTCTCGGCCTTGGGCCACCCCATTTGGGGGGATCGCCTGTACGGCGGACCGCGCGTCGGTATTTCGCGGCAGGCTTTGCATGCCGAATCCCTCGAATTCCTGCACCCCTTTACGGGAGAGCCTAAGGCATTCCGTGCACCGGTTCCGGAAGACATCCGGCGGCTCACGGAACTTTTGCGTTCCGAAACGATGTAATCGTACGGTACACTGTTGGGGGCCGGCGCGCGGCCGGTCCGCGTTTCCTTTGGAAAAACTAGGAGTCCTCGATGCGTCGAACGATCCGTCGAAGCGAAAGGAGATTTCGCGGTGAACGAACACCTTCGGGGGGCTTTCGCCGTCGTTCTCGCCGCATCCCTCTACGGGGCGTTGAGCCCGCTCGTGCGCCTTTCCTACGAAGGTGGGGCGACGTTCGCAGACGTGACGCTCGCCCAGCTCGGGGTTGGCGCGCTATTCCTCTGGGTTTTTGGTCCCCGCCGCTACCCCTGGCAGGTTCCCGGAGGGATTCGGGCGGTCGTCCCCTATGTTCTTTTGGGAATCGTAGGCGTGGCCGGAGTGACCCTCCTGTATACTTCGGCTTTACGCTGGATCCCCGCTTCGCAAGGGCTCATCCTCCTCTTTCAGTACCTCTGGATCGGGCTCCTCCTCGACGTCGCATTCGGCAAGGCGCGTTGGGATCTTCGGAAGCTCGCGGCGGCGGCCTCGGTGCTCGGGGGTGCCGCCATCGCCCTAGAGGTGTGGAATTTTCGCCCCGAATCTGGTCAACTCATGGGCGTGGTCCTTGGGCTCTTCTCTGCCCTCGGGTACGCCGTGTTTCTCTTTGGGCTTTCCCGTCGCGGCGACTTCGTAGACGTGTGGACGCGGGGGCGCGTCCTCATCACGACGGGATTCTTGACGGCACTGCCGATTCTTCTGGTGTTCTTTCCCGAAGAGGTGTTTGCGACGCCCCTCGACGTCCGAAACGTGACCCTCCTCCTCTTTCAAGGGGTGGCGGGGCAGGTCTTTCCGCCCCTCCTCATGGCCTACGGCGCACCGCGCGTCGGGGCGACGCTCACCACGCTCCTTTCCGCTACCGAGTTGCCCGCAGGCACCCTGCTCGCCATCGTGCTCGTGGGTGAACCCGTGGGGACCTGCGGCTGGGTGGGGGTGGCGATGATCCTTTTGGGCGTCTTCTTTTCCGTGTGGGAAAGTGCCGCCTTGCCGAACGCCTCGCTAATCGAAGATGGGGGGACGGGCAGCGAGGGGAAGGAGTAGGCGCACGAGGCGAGACCCTCGGAAAGGGTCCGGCCGTCACCTTTTTCCGGTTTTTCCGCTCGAAGCTCTGCGGAGAAACCAGCTCCGCCCGGCGAACCGGCCTTCCGGCACGTGAACAGACTTACGCCAAACTTTACAAAAGGTTAACCCCCCGTTCACGGGGGGTTTACACGTGCTTGGTAGGATGGCGAGGTGCGGAGGAAGGTTTTTCAGATGCTTCGAGAGGAGGGAAACGGGTGAACGGCCGCATCCCCCGGTTTGCCGCATTCTTTGCGCTTTTGGTGTACGTGTGGACTTCCCTTGCCCCGGCAGCGTGGGCACAGTCCCCCGCCCCGGAGGAGGGAGGGCTCGTTCGCCTCTTTTCCGAGGACTTCGGTGGGGCGACGAAGGGAAAGTACGCTGCGGGCGAGGTTCGTTTGGACTCTGGGACGTGGTATTTAGACGACGCCCTCCTGGGGAAGGACGACAATCCCGACGGAACGCAAAAGGACAAGCGGGTCGGAGAACGGTCCGTCCGGATCCGCAATTCCGGCAAGCTCGAGATGCGTTTTGACGTGGACGCGCGCGGGCGCGTGCGCGTGGACGTCCTCCACGCGATGTACGGATCCGATCAAGGAGGACGCTGGCGCCTCGAGTATTCTCCGGACAAAGGCGAGACGTGGCGGGCGCTCGGCGAAGAGGTCGCGAGCGGCCCCGACCTCGCCCTCGCCTCGTTTTCCCTCGACCTAGAAGGATTCGTGCGTTTCCGCGTGCTCAAGACGGACGGCTCTACGGACGGAAAGGTGCGCATCAACGTCGCGGAATTTGCTGTCTACACCGGCGCGCCAGGGGAGAATCCACCTTCCTTTGGCCCTCCGGGTGACGGTCAAGACGTCCCTCCGAGAGACCCCACGGCTCCCGATGAAGGAGGGGCATCGCCTCCTTCCGGCGGGAACGGGGACCACCCCGTGAAGCTCCACCTCATCCACACGAATGACATTCACGCCAAAATCGGGGACTTTGCGAAGCTCGCCCGCTACGTGCAGGACGTGCGGGCACACGAGCCGTATACCCTCTTCCTCGACATCGGCGACCAGTTCAGCGGCGACGCCGTCGTCGACCTCCCGAAGGGGAAACCCATGGTCGAACTCATGAATGCCGTTGGTCTCGACGCCATGGTCGTCGGGAACCACGACTTCGACTACGGTCCAGAGGAAACCCAAGCGCGGCGTGCAGAGTCGACCTACCCTTGGCTTGCCGCCAACGTACACGTCGCAGATCCGGCGGCGACACCCCTCACTCCCTTTGTGCCGTACGTCGTCTTCCGCTGGGATTCGGCGGGGCGCGTCGAGCGGATCGTGGGAAATCCTGGCGACCACGACCGCGACTTCGGCCGGGAGACGTCCCGCCTTACCGTAGGCGTCCTCGCCGTGACCCAAGCTCCCCCGGCCACGGCGCCCAAAAACGTCGTCGGACTGGAATTTGAACCGTACATTCCCGCCATCGAACGCTACCTCTGGCTCCGCGACCGTGTAGACGTCCTCATTCTCGCAACGCACGTCGGCTACCCCGACGACCGCCTCCTCGCCGAACACTTCGGTCCCGTATTCGACCTCATCGCCGGGGCGCATAGCCATACGCGCTTGGACAAGCCCGTCTGGGTAAACGGGGTTCCTATCGTCCAGACGGGGGCGCATCTGGAAAACGTCGGCCACACGGTGCTCACCGTAGATCCCGGGGCGCGACGCGTCATCCACGTAGACGGCGAACTCGTCCCCTTGGCTTCCCTCACGGAGGCGGATCCACGGATCCAGGAAATCGTAGACCGTGCCACGGCGGACGTACGCTCCTTTCTCGAGGAGGTCGTCGGCACCTCTCAACGCGGCCTTTCCCAAGCAGGGAAGACGCGCGGGGACACCCCGCTCGGGAACTTCTGGACGGACGCCATGCGCTTTTACCTGCGGGACCTCGATCCGGCGCCGGACATCGCCTTTATGAACGGCGGAGGGATTCGCGGAGACCTCGCCCCCGGTCCGATCACCCGAGGCGACTTGTACCGCATCGAGCCGTTTGCCAACCAACTCACCGTGATCGACCTTCCCGGGCGCGCGTTGGAGGAAATCCTCCGCTACTCGTACACGCGCGACGGCCGGAACACCGTGGACCTTCAGGTGTCCGGGATGCACTACACCCTGGTGACCGACGCACAGGGGAACCTCTTGGACGTGCACATGGAAGTCGGTGGGAAACCCGTAGATCCGGATAGGATCTACCGCGTCGTCGTCCCGGACTACATCGGCACGGGAGGTTCCGGCTACCCCTTCCCACGCTTGGGAGAGATTCGCTTTACGATGGTGGGCCTCGTGACCCAAGCGCTCGAAGAGTACGCACGCCACCTCATGGATACCCGGGGAAGCGTGGACGCGGACAAGGAAGGGAGAATCCGCATCGAGGTTCGGGTGGGCGCCGAAGAACCCGACCTCGTGAGCGTGCGCGCCGTGCGGGAAGCGCCGGAGGGGACGTTGGTCCGCACGCGCGGCGTGGTAACCACTCCCTTGGGCGCCTGGGGCGGGAAGGGCTTTTACCTTCAGGACGATACGGGCGGCATCTACGTGTACCAGACGAATGACGAAGACTTCGGTCCCGGCGACGAGGTAGAGGTCGTGGGGCGGACCAAGGTGTACAACGGCGAGCTCGAGATCGCCGATCCCGTGCGCGTGACACTCGTACGCCGGGGGGCTCCCCTTCCTGCGGCCCGCGTTGTCGCACCGACGCCAGAGGATCTCGCCGCCCATCAGGGGGAGCTCGTCCGGCTCGAAGGCGTGCGCATCGAGAACCTGCGGCAGGCGAACAAGTACGGTAGCTTCGAATTCCTCGCCGCGGGCGCTTCCGGCGCGGGCGTTCTCGTGCGCGTGGACAGCCGCACGGGTCTCGACTACACCCGCTTTACCGAGGGGCTCGGCTTTCGGGAAGGAGACGTGCTGGACGTCGTCGGGATCGCCTCGGTGTACAACGGGACGTACCAACTCAAGCCCCGCGGTGCGGAGGACTTCGTCCGTCGATCCGCGGAAGTTCCCGCTCCACCCGCTCCGCCCGTCGAAGAGTCGCCTCCTAAGGAGGTTCCCGGAGGCGACTTGGATGCGGGGGTTCTTCCTCCTCCCGCAGCGCCTCCGGACCAATCTCCTCCTCCGCAGGAAGGCCCGCGCGAGCGGGTGGCCCACCTCCTAGACCGCCTTCTCGCCCGGTTCATGGAGTCCTTCCGTCTGATTTTCGCCCGGCTCTTTGTACCTGTGGCCCCGTGGTTTTCATTTTTTGCGGGGGGGAAGTAGGGCCCGACAGGGAAGCCTTCGATCCCAAGGCGGCGGGTTTTTCAAAAGCCGAGGGGCTGTACGTCTCCAACCGTTCGGCGCGGGGAGGGAAATTTCCCTCCCCTCGTCCGCTTTTTCCCGGCCTTTTCCCACCGGTTCCCGCTTTGTACGGATTTTCTCGCGCGGTTTGGGGAGGGGGTTCGCCTTCGTGTACAATGAAAGCCAACGCAACGAGGTCGCCGGTGGGAGGTGCGGGGAGAGGTGGAGGTGACGATCAAGGAGATCGCCCGCATCGCGGGCGTTTCGCCGTCTACGGTCTCGCGCGTCCTATCGGGAAACCCGCGGATCAGCCAGGCCACGCGGGAACGGGTGCTCAAGGTCGCCGAAGAACTCGGCTACCACCCCAACCTTCAGGCGCGCTCGCTCGTCGTAAAGCGCGCCGAAGCCGCTGCGGTGATCCTCCCGCGGTCGCGCGACGGAGCCTTTCTCAATCCCTTTTTCCCCGAGGTACTTCGCGGAATCGTGGCGGGTTTGGCGGGGCGGAAGTACGCGATGCTCCTCGTAACGGGGGAGGACGACGCGGAAAAGCGGGACAACGTAACGCGGGCCGTGCGCGGAAGACAGGTGGACGGGGTGATCCTCCTCGAGTCGCGCCGGGACGACCCCCTCATTCCCCGCCTCGTCGAATTGCGGGTCCCTGTGGTCATGATCGGGAGGCCGCCGACGCGGGAAATCGCCTACGTAGACAACGACAACGTCGCCGCCGCAGAGGCGGCGACCGCGTACTTGATCGCCCGCGGCCACCGGGAAATCGCCTTCCTCGGCGGATCGCCCGAATATACCGTCACCCGCGATCGGTTGGAAGGCTACCGCCGCGCCTTGCGCCGGGCGCGGATTCCCGAACAGGCGGAGATCGTCGGGCACGCCGACTTTACGGAAAGCGAGGCGTACCGCGAGGTGGAACGGATTCTCGCCAGGGAGCGCCGGCCCACCGCCTTCGTCGTCGCCGACGATCTCATGGCCCTTGGCGTCCTCGCGCAGGCGCGCGTGCGCGGCCTCGAGGTTCCGCGGGACGTCTCTCTGGTTTCCTTTAACGACACCTTTCTCGCCCGGTTGAGCACGCCGCCCCTCCACTCCGTCAACATCGGGATTTACGAACTCGGGTTTCTCGCCGCACAACTCCTCTTCGAACTCTTGGACGGGGGGGAGCCACGCGGCGAGCTCGTTCCTACGCGGCTTGTGGAGCGCTCGTCCGTAGCCTGCGGTCCGTACGCCCCGAAACCGGTTACGGGAAGTTCCCGGGACAGCGCGGAGAAGGTCGCTTCGGAGGACGCCTCCGAGTTTGAGCGCCCGCAAGCGCCCTGAGGCGCCGGGGTGGTTCGGCAGCCGTCGACGGCTGTACCCCATGCTGTGCCGTTCGGCGGTGTTTTCGACTTGGGGTTCCCCGGGCGGGGGATTCTTCTGAAGACAGGCGTTACCTCGGAAATGGAAACGGGCGCGCAAGACGCAGAATACACGGGAAGGAGGGATTTTTCGTGTCGACGCGGAAGACGTGGTCGGGGTTTCGCCACGCGCCTTACCCGCCTACCGCGTTTCCCGTCTCGGAGACCGTGCTCCGCGTACGCCTGAAGACGCCGCATGGGGTACGGCGTGCGGCCGTCCTCTTCGGCGATCGCTACGCCCCGCAGGACGAGGACCGGCTCGTCCCCATGCGCTTTGCAGGCGAAGGGATGTTCGGTGTGTGGTGGGAGACGGACCTTCCGCTGTCTACGCGCCGCTTTCGCTACGCGTTTTACGTCGAAATAGGCGGTAAGGGGATCTGGTTTGGGGAGGCGGGGATTTCCCCTTCGCGGCGCGAAGCCGGAGTCTTCCAGGTCCCCTACGTGTACGCCGAAGACGTTCCGTCTCCCCCTGCGTGGGCGGCCGATGCCGTCGCATACCAGATCTTTCCCGATCGGTTTGCCGTCGCATCCGGCGGCTTCGAGGGCGCGCCTCGCGGGCGCGCGGCGTGGGGGAGCCCGCCGACGCCTGAGAGCTTCTTCGGTGGAGATCTCGTGGGAATTCGGGAAAAGCTCGACGTCCTCGCCGATCTCGGGGTAAACCTCATCTACCTCACGCCGATCTTCACCGCTCCGTCCAACCACCGCTACGACACGGAGGACTACCTGCAGGTCGATCCCCGCCTCGGGGGAAACGAAGCGCTTCGCGCCCTCGTCGACGCGGCGCACGCCCGCGGGATGCGGATTCTCCTGGACGGCGTGTTCAACCACGCCGGAGAGCGCTTTTTCGCCTTTCGCGACGTCCTCCGCCGCGGGCGGAGTTCTCCGTATGCGGGGTGGTTCTGGTTTCCCGGAGAGTTTCCCGTAGAGGACGGTGTACCCCGGTACGAGACCTTTGCGACGGGCGTGTGGTCGATGCCCAAGCTCAACCTGCTTCACCCCGAGGCGCGGGAGTACTTCCTCCGCGTCGGAGAGAATTGGGTTCGCGAGTTCGGGATCGACGGTTGGCGTCTCGACGTGGCCAACGAAGTTCCCACGTCCTTTTGGCGAGAGTTTCGCCGGCGGGTCAAGGCGGTTCGGCCCGACGCCCTCCTCGTGGGCGAAATCTGGCACGACGCCCTTCCCTGGCTTCGCGGGGACGTCTTCGACGGCGTCACGCACTACCGCTTCCGGGAACTCGCCGTGGCCTTTCTCGCCGAAGGTGGGCTGTCCGCAAGCGAATTTGCCCGCCACCTTCTCGACGCCTATTTTCGGTATCCGTCCGGTGTGTGGCCCGCCCTTTGGAATCTCGTGGAAAGCCACGACACGAAGCGGTTCCTCACTTTGGTGCGCGGCGACCGCCGCCTCTTTCGCCTCGCCGTCTTTCTTCAGATGGCCTTGCCCGGCATGCCCCTTCTGTACTACGGAAGCGAAGTAGGTCTCGAAGGGGGCGACGATCCCGACAACCGACGGACGTACCCGTGGGATCCCGCGGAACAGGACCTCGCCCTTAGGGCTGACGTCCGCCGCCTCGTGCACCTCCGGAGGAAACTCCCGCAGGCGGGTGCGGGAAGCTTCGCCGTCGTCGCTGCCGACGACCTCGCGGAGGCGATCGTCGTCTACCGCCGAGGGGGGTCGTGGAGCGGTCTCTTTGCCTGGACGCGTTCTCCCCGCGACGTCCGGCTCCGAATTTCCTGGCGTGCCTTTCGGCGATACGGGATTTCGCGGGACGAGGTCGTCCACCTCGCGGCGGCGGGTCGGGAGTTTCTGGGAGAAGGGGAGGTTCGCCTGCGCGACCCCGGCTTGGAGCTCGAGCTTTCTCCCTTCGGCCGACTATGGCTTGTATCGGAGGACGGGTGATCGCGAACCCGTTCACCGGTGCCCCCGGCCCTTCCGTGTACCACCACAGCCCGAGGGCACCGCACGGGTTCTCGAGGAGCGGGGAAAATTTTGGAGGTTCTTGACGCGGGAGACGACGCTCCGTATACTTGGTAATGAAAACGTTTGCACTGCCCGGGAACCCAAATACCGCCCTACGGAGGAAGGGGAGGCCGCGCCTTTGCGTGCCGAAATCGTCTCGGTACGTCGAGCCGGCTCGCGGGGGCCGACGTACCTCCGACACGGCTAACGAGGAAAAAACGGGGAAGACTTTCCCGGAGGGTGCGGACGTGAGGCGATCGAGAAGGGGGTAGCGAAGGTGAGACGCGTTGTAAGCGCTTTCTCCGTGCTTGCGTTGTCTGCGTTGCTCGTCCTCGCCGGGTGCGCGGGGAAGGGCGGGACGACGGCCCCTCAAGGAGGGACTGCAGGACCTACGGCAGAGGCGCCGCAGGCGGGAGAACTTCAACCGGAGCCGGGGGCACAGCTCCTCTTCTGGGAATCCGGCGGAGCCGTCGGTGAGTGGGCGAAGTACGTTGCGGAGGAATTTTCCAAGCGCTACGGCGTGCCCGTGACGTATGAAGAGGTCTCGCACGTCGACACCCCAGGCAAGCTCAAGACGGATGGGCCAGCGGGTTTGGGTGCGGACGTGTTTGCGGCGCCGCACGACCACCTGGGCGAACTCGTCGCCGGCGGGCTGATCGAGGAAAATGCCGCGCCTCCGGACTACGCCAAGGATTTCCTTCCGGCGACAATTCAGGGAACCACCTACGAGGGCAAGCTCTGGGGCTACCCGACGGCGATCGAGACGTACGCGCTCATCTACAACAAGGACCTCGTCAAAGAAGTTCCCAAGACTTGGGACGAGCTCCTCGCGCAGGCTAAGGCGCACACCGACGTTCAGAAGAACACCTACGGGTTCATGATGGAGCCGGCGAACTTCTACTTCGCGTACGCCTTTTTCGGCGGATACGGGGGGTACGTCTTCGGCGACCACAACACGAACCCCGCGGACATCGGTCTCAACAACGAAGGCTCCGTAAAGGCCGGCGAGTTCCTCCAGCGCATCCACCGCGAAGTCCTTCCCCTCAAGGTCGAGGACGTGACCTACGACGCCAAGGAAGGGCTCTTCAAGTCCGGGAAACTCATGTACAACGTGAACGGGCCGTGGGCGGTGGACGACTACCGGAAGGCCAACGTGAACTTCGGCGTAGCACCGCTTCCCCTTCTCGACAACGGCAATCACCCCACGAGCTTTTCGGGGATTCGCGCCCTCTACGTGAACGCCTACACGAAGTACCCGAAGGCAGCGGCGCTCTTCGCGCAGTTTGCGACGAGCGAGGAGATGCTCCTCAAGCTCTACGAGATGACGGGGATGCTCCCCGCACGCGCTTCGCTCTTGCAAAACCCCGAAATCCAGGGGAACGAGGCGGTCCGGGGATTCCTCGAGCAGGCACAGTACGCCGTGCCCATGCCGAACATCCCGCAGATGAGCGCCGTGTGGACCCCCATGTCTTCGGCGCTGACGACCATCTGGAACGATAACGCAAACGTAAAGCAGGCGCTCGACGCGGCGGTGAAGCAGATCCGAGACGCCGTTCAGGCGCAATCGTCCGGAAGGTGACAAGGTGACGAGGGGTGTGCGTCGGGGCGACGCACCGAGCGTGGGAATGCGAGGAGCCGTAGGGTTTTCCATGTTCGGGTGTACGCGGGGGCGGGGCGGCGGGTCGCCGCTCCCGCCCTTTCTTCCGTAGGCCCCGTGCCGACGCCCTTTCGGTTTCCGCGACGAGATGGAGAACGGACCGCCGTGCGCGCTGCGGAGGTTTCCTCCCGCCGGGAGAACGTACGGGAAATCCTTCGGTCGTCAGGTCGGGGAGGAGAGCGGAAAAACGGAACACGCGAAACGGAGGGATGGACGATGCACGTCGCAGCGAGCTCCGCTTCACGTCCCGTGCGGCTTCACGCCCGGCGTGCGGCGGTCTTGTCGGTTCTCGGGATGGGCTTCGGCCAGATGTACAACGGCCAGTTCGCAAAGGGAGCCGTCCTCTTTGCCGGAGAGCTCGCGGCGCTCGTTTTGGGGTGGGCACCGTTTCGCCACGCAATGTGGGGACTCGTCACGCTCGGGGAGACGCCGCAGATCCGTCAGGGCGGCCGAATCGTCGTCGCGGGAGACCACTCGATCTTTCTCCTCATCGAAGGTCTGCTCGCCCTTTTCGTCTTCGCCCTCTTCCTCCTTTTGTATGCGGGGAACGTTTGGGACGCCTACCGAACCGGGGCGCTCCGGGATGAAGGGCGCAGGCCTCCGACGTTGCGGGAGGAAATCCGCATTTTCCTCGATCGCGGCTATCCCTTCCTTCTGCTCGCGGTTCCCGTGCTCTTCGTCCTCTTTACGATCGTCCTTCCCCTCGTCTTCGGCGTCCTCATCGCCTTTACGAATTACTCGAGTCCTTACCACCTCCCACCCCGTTCGCTCGTGAACTGGGTGGGGTTGGAGACTTTCCGGAACCTCTTTCAGCTCTCCACGTGGAGCCGGACCTTCTGGGGGATCCTCTGGTGGAACGTCGTCTGGGCTACCCTAGCGACGTTGAGCACGTATTTCTTGGGACTCGGGTACGCCGTACTCCTCGGATCGAAAGTGGTCAGGGGGAAGCGCTTCTGGCGCACCCTCTACATCCTTCCTTGGGCCTTTCCGCAGTTCGTGTCCCTCCTCATTTTTCGGAACTTCTTAAACCAGCAGTTCGGTCCGCTCAACCGGTTTCTCGTTTCCGTGGGGCTTCCCTCTATTCCTTGGCTTTCGGATCCCTTTTGGGCCAAGGTCTCCGTTCTCCTCGTGAACCTCTGGCTGGGGTTTCCGTACTGGATGATGCTCATGTCCGGCGTGCTTACGGGCATCGACCGGGAGCTCTACGAGGCCGCCGCCGTCGACGGCGCCCGGGGGTGGCAGGCCTTCCGCCACGTCACCCTGCCGCTCGTCTTCCGCGCCACGGGGCCGCTCCTCATCATGTCCTTTGCCTTTAACTTCAACAACTTCAACGTGATCTATCTCCTCACCTCGGGAGGGCCCGCCAACCCGAACTACTCCTTTGCGGGGCACACGGACATCTTGATCAGCTGGATTTACAAGCTCACGCTCGAACAGAGCCAGTTCAACATGGCTTCGGCGGTCTCGTTGCTCATCTTCCTCTTCGTCGCGGGAATCTCGCTTGTGAACTTCCGAAACACCCGGGCCTTTCGAGAGGAGGAGCTCGCATGACCTCCGTGCGGTTCTCGCGACTCGTCCAAGCGGCCTTGATCTACGCGATCCTCCTCATCACCGCCTTTGCGGTACTCGTTCCCATCTTTTGGATCGTGATGAGCTCCTTGAACCCCGGAAAGACGCTCCTCTCCACGACGTTCTTCCCGGACCGCCTTTCCCTCGAGCACTACGAGTACCTCTTTACGAAGACGGATTTCCCGCGCTGGTTTCGGAACACGCTCAAGGTCGCCACGGGAAACATGCTCCTTTCCACCTTCCTCGTGATCACCTCGGCCTACGCCTTTTCGCGCTTTCGCTTCCCTGGTCGTCGGTCGGGTCTGCTCGCTATGCTCATCCTTCAGATGTTCCCTGGGTTCATGGGTATGGTAGCGATCTACGTCCTGCTCCTCCACGTTGGGCTTTTGGATACGCTTTGGGGATTGATCCTCGTGTACGCCGGCGGCGCGGTTCCCTACGGAACGTGGCTCGCCAAGGGGTACCTCGACGGGATCCCCCGAAGCATCGAAGAGGCCGCCTTCCTCGACGGGGCTTCGCACACCCAGGTCTTCTTCCACGTGACGCTTCCCCTCACCTTTCCCATCCTCACGTTCGTCGCCCTCACGAACTTCATCGGACCGTGGATGGACTTCATCCTCGCCCGCATCGTCCTTCGCTCTACGGCAAACAAGACGTTGGCCCTCGGCCTCTTTGAAATGGTAACGGGTCGGGGAAATACGGAGTTTACGACGTTTGCCGCCGGGGCGGTGATCATCGCCCTGCCGATCACCCTCCTTTCGTTCTTCCTTCAGAGATTTTTGATCGAAGGGCTTACCGCCGGGGCGAACAAGACGTGAGTTCCCGTTCGGAGAGGGGCGTTTTCGCTCCTTTTCTCTTCGCCAGCACCGCAAGCTCAGGAGGTACTCGGCATGCACCCTACCCAAGGGAAATCGAGAGAACGAAAGGCGAGCTCTCCGGGATACGGGGAACGCGCGCTTGCCGGAGTCGTAGTTTTCCGGGGTTCCTACGTCCTCGAGGTCACCGGCGCGACAGACGGGATGTTCCGCCTCGTGTTTCGTCACCGCAGGGCGTGGTCTCTGGAAGCCCCACCCCGCGGGACGGCGGCACCGGTTCCGACCCTCTTGGAGGAAGGCGAGGGAGGGCTTCCTCCGTCGGAGGGGGAGTCCCTACGCCTCGTGTTCCGTCCACCCTCTCCGAGCTTGCCCGCGGCGACATCCGCCCTTACGGTTTTGGGACTCGGGCGCACCTGTCCGTGGCACGAGGAAGCACGACGGCAGGTTCCGCGGCTCGGAGAATTTCCCCTCTACCTCCAAAACGGCGATGCGCTCCTCGCCTTGGCGGTTCCCGAAGGAGATCCGGACGACCTCGCTTTTGCCCTGTTCTCCCTTGCTTCGGGATTTCCCTTACTCGCGGGAGAACTCGCGATGCCGCCTTCGATCCGCCGCGCGGACGTACGCATCGCCTTTGCCTTAGACCGGCAGGAACGCGTCTTCGGGGTCGGGGAGCTCAAGCCCGAAGAGAACCCCACGCTCGACCTCAGGGGTCGACGCATCCCCATCTACCACGACCATCTCCCGGGACCGTCGCATCTCGCCTTCCCCCTCGTCTACACGTCGCGCGGGATGGGGTTTTTTGCAGATCATCCCGCACGGGGACACCTCGACCTAGGGGCCTCCGATCCCACCCTCTTGGTATACGAAGGGGAGGGTGCGGCGCTTCCTCTCTACCTTTGGAGTGGCTCGAGCTTGGCGGAGCTCGTCGGCCGCGTCGTGCGCTTCCTCGGCCCCCCTCCCCTTCCTCCCCTCTGGCTGTTCGGCTACCTCCAGTCGAAGTACGGGTACCGCACGCGTGCCGAGGTGGAGGCGCTCGTGGAGGAGTTCCGCCGAAGGGGGTTGGGGCTCGACGCCGTCTTTCTCGACCTGTACTGGTTCCGTCGCATGGGCGATCTCAGCTTCGACGAAGAGGCCTTTCCCCGACCGGAGGAGTTCCTTCGCACCCTACGCGATCGGGGGACGGAGGTCGTGCTCATCGAAGAACCGTACGTCGTCGAGGGGAGCCGCCTCTACGAGGTGGGCCTGAGGGAAGGAGTCCTCACCCGTCGTCCCGACGGAACCCCTTACGTCTTCCCCTTTTGGTCGGGACGGGCGGCGCTCTGGGATTTCACGGACCCACGAGCGCGGAACCTGTGGGCGGAGGCGCACGAGCCCCTTTTGCGAGCGGGCGTGGCGGGGATTTGGACGGATCTCAACGAACCCGAAGACCACCCTCCGGACGCCGTGCATCGGGAAGGACCGGCCTCCCTCGTCCACAACGCCTTTGCGTACCGTATGCACGAAGCCGTGTTCGCGGCCTTTTCCCGCGCGCTTCCCGACGCGCGCCCGGTCGTCCTGAGCCGCTCCGCGTGGCCGGGATCCTGGCGTTTCGGGGTGGGAATTTGGAGCGGCGACACGCGGACGACGTGGAGTGACCTTGCCGCCCAGATTCCCGTCGGGATATCCGCCTCGCTCACGGGGTTTTTCCTGTGGAATTCCGACGTCGGGGGGTTTCTCGGCGACCCGCCGTCCCCGGAGATGTACGTGCGCTGGTTTCAATTCGGTACCTTCACACCGCTCCTTCGCCCGCACGGCGCCTTTCAGGATAGAGAACCCTGGGCGTTTGGCGACGAAGCGTACCGCATCGTCCGGGCGTACCTCCGCCTTCGCCGTGGGCTTCTCCCGTACTGGTACGCCCTCGCCCGCGAGGCGTCGACCGCGGGCGAGGGCGTACCCCTCCTTCGGCCCGCGTTTTGGGAGTCGTGGGCGTTTGCGGAGGACGCGGACCGTTCCTTCCTCGTCGGTCCGGCGATCTTCGTACGGCCGGTGGTCGAGCCCGGACAGGAGGCGGTGGACGTCGTCCTCCCGGGAGAGTCGCGGACCGCGTGGCTCGATGTGTGGACGGGGAAGGTGGCGCGCGGGGGAACGCGCGTGCGCGTATCGACTCCGCTCGCCAAAATCCCCCTTTGGCTGCGGGTAGGGAGCATCGTACCTGTCTGGGAGGGCGGGGTACGCGGTGAACGCGTCGGATCCCCCTGGGAAGAATTCCGTCTCGTCGTCGTTCCGCCGGGACTTTGGCTCCCTTCTTCGGAGGCCGTGGGAGAGCCGGAGGGGTCGTCGTGCGCCCGCTTGGGCTTTTGGTACGAAGACGACTTTTCCACCACGGCGCATCGAATCCGGGAAGCCTTTCGGGAGACCGAGGTGTTCCTCTGTGCGGCCGAGCCCCTCTTCCTCGAAGAGGATGGCGTTCGGTACCGTAGGGCGAAGCTTGTGCTCCGCGTGCGCCACGACCATCCAGACGTCCTCCCGCGCCGCCGAAGGCTTTTGGTAGAATGGTGGGGAAGACCGGCGGTTTGGGCCGTAGGACCGCAAGGTCGGCCGACGCTCGTCCGTTCGGCCAACGTCGATGCGCGTTCTGCGGGGCAGGCGTTGGGGGAACTCCTCTTCGGCGACGTTCTTCCCGTCGGACGGGCCGGGGCGGAGGAAGAGGTCCTTCGGCCGCAGGTGATCGACTTCGGGGAGATCCCCGCAGACGAAGACATAGCCCTTGAACTTTTGTTTGCGGATGACTGACGGTGGGGAAGACGTTGGGGGCCGAGGCGGGGCAAATGTCGATTTTGGGACAAGGAGGCGGCCGAAATGGCACGGGTACTCCTGGAACACGTCACAAAGCGCTACCCCAACGGCTTTGAAGCGGTGAAGGACCTCAACCTCGAGATCCGCGACGGCGAATTCCTCGTCCTCGTCGGCCCTTCGGGTTGCGGAAAGACGACAACCTTGCGGATGATCGCGGGATTGGAGGAGATCACGAAGGGAAACCTCTACATCGGCGAGCGCCTCGTGAACGACGTCCCTCCGAAGGACCGCGACATCGCCATGGTGTTTCAAAACTACGCCCTCTACCCGCACATGAGCGTGTTCGACAACATGGCCTTCGGCCTCAAGATGCGCCGCTACCCGAAGGAGGAAATCCGGCGGCGCGTCCAGGAAACGGCGCGCATGCTGGGCATCGAGGACCTCCTCGACCGGCGTCCGGCAGCCCTTTCGGGCGGCCAGCGGCAGCGCGTCGCCCTCGGGCGGGCGATTGTACGCGAGCCGCAGGTCTTCCTCATGGACGAACCCCTGTCCAACCTAGACGCCAAGCTCCGCGTCCTCATGCGGGCGGAGCTCAAGAAGCTCCACGAACGGCTCGGCGTGACCACCGTCTACGTGACCCACGACCAGACGGAGGCGATGACCCTCGGCGACCGGATCGCCGTGATGCACCGCGGCGTTCTCCAGCAGGTGGGCACGCCGGACGAGGTGTACCGCGATCCCGTGAACATGTTTGTCGCGGGGTTCATCGGATCGCCGCCGATGAACTTTCTCCGCGGGGTCGTCGCCTGGGAGGGGGATCGGGCCGTGTTTCGCCACGGGGGCAGGGACCTCGTGCTTCCCGAAGAGGTGGGTGCGCGCCTGCGCGCCTCAGGGGCGAGCTTTCCGCGCGAGGCCTACCTGGGCGTTCGCCCGCAGGACGTGCGCCTCGAAGGGCCCGAGACCTTGCGCATCGACGGCAAGGTAAACATCGTCGAGGACGCCGGGGCGGAAAAGTACGTCTACGCAGAACTTCCCACGGGCGAGGAATTCGTCGCCCGCCTGTTCGTCGGCGCGGTTCCCAAGGCAGAGGAGCGGATTTCCCTGTACCCCGATCCGCAGAGGTTGCACCTCTTCGACGCCGAGACGGAGCTTTCCCTCTTTGCCGCTCCCGTGGCGGTACGGGCGTAGCGATCCGTCCCCTCTCCGAACCCCGCACGCGCAAGTCGCGCGAAAGAAGCGGTACAATATTCCCGGAGGCCCCGGTGCCGCCCGAGCTCGGGCGGCTTCTCTGTTTCTCCGGAAGCGGGTACCGGGTATGCCGCTTCTGGAGATGTGCGGACAGATCGGGGGGGAATTCCGTGCTCCTTTACGCGCACCGCGGCGCTTCGCAGGACGCCCCGGAAAACACGTTGGCCGCTTTTCGCGAGGCGCTCCGCCAAGGGGCGGACGGCATCGAGTTCGACGTGCAGCTCTCGCGCGACGGGGTCCCCGTGGTGATCCACGACGCCGAACTCGGGCGCACGACTCGGGCTAAGGGATTTGTGAACGAGTGGGACTGGGAAGACCTCGCCCGCCTCGACGCCGGATCGTGGTTTTCCGATTCCTTTCGCGACGAACGCATCCCCTCGTTGGAGGACGTCCTACGCTGGGCGCGCATGACGGAGCTAAGGCTCAACGTGGAGCTCAAGAACGAATCCGGCCGCTTCGACCGGACCGCCCTCGGGAAAGTCGTCGACCTCCTGCGCAAGTACGACCTTGTGGAACGGACGGTCGTATCGTCCTTCGACCACACCCTTCTCGCCGTCCTCGCCCGCGAGTTTCCCGAACTCCGCCGCGGCGTCCTCTGCTTTGCCCGCCTGTACCGCCCGGAGGCGTACGTGGGGGCGTTGGACGCCGACCTTCATCCGTTTTACCTAGGGGTGACGAAGGACCTCGTGTCCGTGCTCCACGCCCGCGGGCGTGCCGTCCGTCCCTTTCCCGTAAACGACGGCTCGACGGCGCGCGCCTTTGCGGCGATGGGAGTCGATGCGGTGATCACGGACCGACCAGGCGAACTCCGTGCCGCCCTGGAGGGGCGGGTGTAGGGGGCGGGTTTTTCCTGTGGTAGGATAAGGGCGAGGAGTGACGGACATGGGGGAATTCCGCGGCGTAATCGACCTCGGATCCAATTCCGTGCGCCTGGTCATCTATCGCGTGGACGACCATGGCTTCCCGTGGGAAGTCGTGGACGTGAAGCGGTCGCTCCGGCTCATCGACCACCTGCGGGACGACGGGACGTTTGCCCCCGAGGCCGTGGAACTCGTGCGGGCTGCCGTCCGCGACTTTCTCGGACGGGCGGAACTCTTCGGCCTGGGGCCGGAGTCGCTCGTCGGCGTAGCCACCCAAGTCTTTCGCGAGGCGCGCGACGGTCCTATTGTCCTCGCTGCCTTGTCGCAAGAGACGGGGATCTCCTTTCGCCTACTCGCGGGCGAGGAAGAAGCCTTTCTCGGCGCCTGCGGGGCTACGGCCTTCCTTCCGTTTTCCCGGGGAGTCGTTGTCGACGTGGGCGGGGGAAGCACGGAGATCACCGCGTTTCGCGACGGGAGCTTCCGCGGAATCTCCGTTCCCTGGGGGGCCGTCGACGCAACGCGTGCGCTGTCGAGCGATCCGCCCACCCGCGAGTCGGTTGCCGCCCTGCGCCGCCGTATTTCCCGGGAAATCGCCGCGGAACTCGCCCGTCATCCCGAAATTCGTGCGGCACTGTCCGAAAACGGCAAAGACGCGCGGACGAACGCGGACGAGTGGCAAAGTCCGGTGCTCATCGGCATCGGCGGCACCGTGCGTTCCGTGGCGCGCGTTCTTCAGGCCCACGCGGAGTACCCGCTCCCCCTTCTCCACGGCTACGGATTTCGCAGGCGGGACCTCGAGCGCCTCGCGAAACACGTACTCACGCGCCCTTTGGAGGCCCGCCGACGGATCCGCGGGCTTTCCTCGGATCGCGCGGAGATCATCCCCGGTGGGGTGCTCGTCCTCCTCACCGTGTGGGAGGCGTTGGGCGCGGGGCGCCTCGTCGTCGGCGAACGGGGCCTTCGGGAAGGCGTGCTCCTCGCCTCCCGCTGTGCTGAGGGGAAAGCCGGTTCCGCCGGGCGTATGCGGCTCTTCGAGGCTTCCGCGCGCCGCCTGCGGGCGTTTTTCCCCGAAGGCGAGAGGTCGGGGGAGGCTCGGGCCCGTGCCGCGGCGGCCCTTCTCGACGCCCTCGAAGGAGCAGGGTACGAACGGTTGACCGCGGAAGAGCGGGAGCTCGTCCTCTGGGCGGCGCGTTTGCGCGACGTCGGGCGGGGAATCGATTCCCGCTCCTTCCTTTCCCATACGTTTTACCTCCTCCTCTACGGCCTTCTCTACGGCCTGACGCATCGGGAGCGGGTGGTTTTTGCCGCCGTCGCAAGCTTCTCCACGCGTAAGGCGACGCGCAAGGTCGTCAAGCCCTTTGCTCCGCTGCTTTCGCGGGACGATCGGCGTCGCGTCGTCCTCTTGGGTACGTTGCTTCGCCTCGCCGAACTTTTGGGGGAAGGCGGGGGGGACGTTCGCGCCGAAGTCCTTCCGCGGGGGAAGAAGGGCGCCACGCTCGTAGTTTCCGGAATGTTTCGCACCCCTTGGCTTCTTCACGCCCAGGCGCTAGAATGGACGAAAAAACTCGGGGAGGCCCTCGGCGTGAACCTCGACCTCGAGCTTGGGGAAGTCGATGGGTCCTTCGGCCGTGCACCTGCCGACATTTAGAGCGAACGGAGTGGGAAACGGAGATGGGCGCCCGAACCGGTGGCTCGGGGGAAGAGTTCGACCGACCGGAGCACTTCTTTAACCGCGAACTGAGTTGGCTCAAGTTCAACGAACGCGTCCTGGTGGAGGCGGAAGAGGAGGCCAACCCGCTCTTCGAGCGTCTGCGCTTCCTCGCGATTACCGCCTCCAACCTCGACGAATTTCTCATGGTGCGCGTAGGCGGACTGCGGATGCAGCTCCGATCGCCGGTTCCCGTCGTGGACAAAAAGACGCGGATGACGGCGCGCGAGCAGTACGAGGCCGTCATGGCCGAGACGCGCCGCTTTCTAGAGCGGCAGCTCGCCGTCTACCGCAGGCTTCTCGAGGAACTCGCGCGTGAGGGATTCGTCTTTTGCACCTACCGCGACCTTTCGCCCGAGGAGCAAGACGCCGTGGACGAGCTCTTCGAGGCGGAAATCTACCCCGTGCTCACGCCCATGGCCGTCGACGTGAGCCGGCCCTACCCCGTCCTCTCGGAACGGAGTTTGGGCTTGGCCGTCTACCTCGAACCCCAGGAAGGTCCCGGAGCCGAACCGATGTTCGCGTTCGTGCAGCTCCCTTCGGTTCTCCCGCGGGTATACGAGTTGCCGCCTCGGGAGGCGCCCGCGCCCGTGCCGGGCGAACCTTCGGAGGAGGGCGCGGGGGCGAACGAGCTTCCCACCTCTGCCGTACAGAGCCGGCGAACGCGGCGCTTCATCTTTCTCGAAGATGTGGTCCGGGAGAACCTGCAGAGCCTCTTTCGCGGCTACCGCGTCCTCGCCTCCGGCGCCTTTCGGATCACGCGCCACGCCGACCTCGAACTGCGAGAAGAGGAAGCCGACGATCTCATGGAGGAGGTGGAGCGGGAGCTCCGGCGCCGGCGCACGAAGGAGGCCGTGCGCATCGAAGTGGAGGCGGGGATCCACCCCTTCCTCTTGGACCGGCTTTTGGAGTGGGAGGAAGTCGGACACGAGGTGGTCTTCGAGGTGGACGGTCCGCTGGACCTCCGCTTCCTCTTTTCCTTCGTCGAGCGCTACGCCACCGAGGAATACCTCTTTCCGCCTCCGCCCGTGCTTCCCGTCCCGGTAGACCTGTACGGCGAGGAAGATATCTTTGAGGCGATTCGCCGCCGCGACCTCCTCCTCTACCATCCGTACGAACCGTTTGATCCGGTAGTGGAGTTCCTCGAAGAGGCGGCGGAGGATCCGAACGTTCTAGCGATCAAGCAGACGCTCTACCGGGTGGGGCCGAATTCGCCCGTCGTCGACGCCCTCGTGCGCGCCGCGGAAAACGGCAAGCAGGTGTCCGTCGTCGTGGAACTCCGCGCCCGGTTCGACGAGGAAAAGAACATCTCGTGGGCGCGCCGCCTCGAGGAGGCGGGCGCGCACGTGACCTACGGCCTTGTTGGACTCAAGGTTCACGCCAAACTCGCCCTCGTCGTCCGGAGGGAGGCGGAAGGGCTCGTCCGCTATGTGCACATCGGCACGGGGAACTACAACCCCCAGTCGGCGCGCGTGTACACGGATTTGAGCTACTTCACCGCCGATCCGCGCGTCGGCGAAGACGTCACGGAGATCTTCAACCACCTTTCCGGGTATTCCCGCATGCTCGAGCGGAGCGTCGTGCGCGTCGCACCCGACGACCTCAAGGACACGATGCTCCGGCACATCGACGAGGTGATCGCCGCCCACACGCCGGAAAATCCCGGGCGGATCATCGCCAAGATGAATTCTCTTACGGACAAGGAGATGATCCTCGCCCTGTACCGCGCCGCCGCGCACGGCGTTCAGGTCGACCTCATCGTCCGCGGGATTTCCTGCCTGCGTCCGGGAATCCCCGGCGTGAGCGAGCGAATCCGCGTCGTAAGTTTGGTCGGCCGGTTTCTCGAACACAGCCGCATTTTCGCCTTTCGTCACGCCCGGGCGACGCATGTGTACATTTCCAGCGGAGACTGGATGACGCGCAACCTCCACTACCGCGTGGAGGTGGCCGTCCCCATCCGCGATCGCCGGCTGAAGCGCCGGCTGCTGGAGATTTTGGAGCTGTACCTGCGCGACAACGTGAACTCCTGGGAACTCCTCCCCGACGGCTCGTACGTGCGGCGTTTGCCCGAAGAAGGGGAGGGGACGGTCGACGCCCAGCTCGACGTGGCGGAACTTTTGCGCAGCGAATTGCGGCGCATCGGTCGACGCCGGCGCGTGCCGCGGGCCAGGCGTGAAGTTCCGCCGCACCCCTAGTGGCTCTTACCCCTTTGACGTGGAAAAGGAAAGGAGGGACACCTTGTCCTTCGAGCCAGAGCCGAAACTCCGTGTCCTTTTTGTCTGCATGGGAAACATCTGCCGCTCTCCCCTCGCCGAGATGCTCTTTCGTCACTACGTGCAAGCGCTCGGCCTCGAAGGACGCGTGCGCTGCGACTCCGCAGGAACGGGAAACTGGCACGTCGGGGAGCCCCCGTGCGAGGGGACGCTTACCACGGCCCGCCGTCTGGGCCTTCGGTGGGAGGGAGTGCGGGCCCGGCAGATCGGCCCGCGGGACTTCGACGAGTTCGACTACATCCTCGCCATGGACCGCGAAAACCTCGCCGCCCTCGAACGGCTTTTGCGCGCCTACCGCGTGCGCCCGCGGGGGAAGATCGACCTCCTCCTCGCATACGCCCCGCACGTGGGGACGGATGAGGTTCCCGATCCGTACTTCGACGGCCGGCACGAAGAGGTGTACGTCTACATCGACGAAGGGGTGCGCGCCTTTCTCCGGCACCTCCTCGCGGAGCGCCCGAACGAGCTCGGCCTTACTTCCGAGGAAGCTCAAAGCGCCCTCCGCCGTCTGGAAGCGCTGCGCGCGAGACCTTGACGGCCGAAAGGAGGGAAACCGTGGGAAGCGAAGCGCAGGCGCTAGCCTTTGCCCGCGATCTCCTCGCGCGCCAAGGCGTCTGCCCTTCGGACGGGGAGGTTTGGCGCCGCCCCGTCGCCGGAGGGGATACGAGCGCGGCCTTTCGCCTGGAGGCCAGCTGCGGCAGCTTCTTCGTGAAGTGGGTGGAGGCGGCCAAGGCCGATGTACTCACGGCGGAAGCGGAGGGGCTTCGCGCCCTCGGCGAAGCGCTCCAGAATGCCGTTCCTTCTGAGGGCCGAGATGCCGCTCCGTCGTGCGCCGTACCCCGGGTGCTCGCCGTCGGTTCCCAAGGCGACGGCGGGGTTGCCGTGCTCATCCTTTCCTGGATCAACGCGGGCCCCAAGCCCGAGAACTCCGCCGCCTTGCTCGGCCGCTGCCTCGGAACGCTCCACCGCGAAACGGCGCGTTCTTCGCCGCCGCGCTACGGCTTTTTTCGCGACACGTACATCGGCGGGCTAAGGCAGCCGAACGCCTGGGGCGAAGCGTGGCCGGAGTTTTACGGCACGCGGCGTTTCCTCCCGCGGATCGAGGAGGCCGAACGCCGCGGCGTCATGCCGCCGGAACGCCGTCGCAAGTTCGAGCGGCTTTTAGGGAGGCTTCCGGATCTCCTCCCCTCCCGTCCGCCGGCCTCTCTCCTTCACGGCGACCTCTGGTCGGGAAACTGGCTGGCCGATTCGGACGGTCGCGTCTACCTCATCGATCCCGCCGTCTTTTTCGGCGACCGCGAACACGACCTCGCCATGGTCCGCCTCTTTGGCGGCTTCCCCCCGTCCTTTTTTGCCGCCTATGCGGACGCGTACCCGCCTGAACCTGACTTTTCCGAACGCGAGCCCATCTACCGCCTGTACTACCTCCTCGTCCACCTCGTCCTCTTCGGGGAGATGTACGGGTCGGCGGTAGACCGGATCCTCCGCACGTACGCCTGAGGAGACCTTCCTCAGGCGTTTTTTCCGAGTAGGTCTTTGCTTCGGGCGAGCTCTTCGGCGAGCCTCACGAGTTCTTCGGCGGCGGCGGCGACGTCGTGCAGGGCGTGCGCGAAGCGCTCGGTGCTCTCTTCGGTGTGCGCCGCCGCCGCACGTCCCTCCTCCATGTGGCGGGAGATCTCGGCAAGGGCTCCCCCGATTTCCCGGAGGCGTTCGCGCGACGCCTTGAGTGCCTGTTGCGCCTCCTCTACGGCCTTCGTCACGCTTTGTACGGAAACTTGCGCCCGCTTCACCCGTTCTTCTACGAGGCGCAGCTGGTCCTTCGTGTCGTCGGCGAGGCGGCGGACTTCTTGGGCGACCACGGCAAATCCCCGCCCGTGCTCGCCGGCCCGCGCCGCTTCGATGGCGGCGTTGAGGGCGAGGAGGTTCGTGTCTTCGGCGATGGCGCGGATGATCTCCGCGAGCGGACCGATGTCCCGTGAGAGTTCCCCCAGGTCGTTCGCCTTTTCGGCGATCGCCTGCATCCGCCCTTCGAGCTCCGCGGCCGCGGACTCCGTCTGCCGAAGCCTTTCGAGGCCGTGTCGAGAGCTTTCGGCACTTTTCGCGGCGAGGGTGTGGCTCTTGGTGCTCAGTTCTCTGAGGACTTCCACCTCGCGGCCGAGCTCTTCAAGTGCGGCACCGGTTTCCTCCGAAACCGCGGTGAGCCGTTCCGCCGTGCGGAGGAGCTCTTCGCGCGCGGCTTCTTTGGCACTCTCTGCCGCACGAATCTTTGCATCCTTCAGTTCTTGGTAGCCGCGGCGGACGAGGATCATCTCCAAAAGGAGAATCCTGTACAGGGCGAGGCGGACCGCCTCCGGCGGTGCGGGAAGATCGTGCGCGGGGATCGTCTCCAAGATCCGGAGAAAGGTTGCGTAGAGGACGGAAAACGAGGCGAGGTATACGTCGAGGGGGAGGTCGATCCGCTGGTGCGCGGCTACGACCGCCTGCCGCCGCGCAAAGTACTCCCCATCCACGCGTCCGGCGAAGAGGTCTTCGAGGTGTTCGTGTAGGGTCGCCTTGAGGCGATCGAGCGTCGTGTGGCGGTCGATGAGGGTTTTGAGTTCCGGGATCCGGTACACGTGCGTGTCGTAAAAGACGCCCACCACCTCGCGCAGGCGAGGGCGGACGAGAGGACCTACGGCGTGCAAGACCCCCAGGTCGTGCGCGGTAAGCCCCAGGAGCCCGACGACGGTTTCGATACCGGGAAATCCCGCGCGTACGTCGAGTACTCCCGGGGGTACCTTCTTTCCGTTTACCTCTCGTTGCGCGCCCTTCCGGAAACGAATCCGCACGTCGGCTACCTCCCCACCGTGTTGCCTTTTGGGAAATGGGCGTCGCACACCTGTCCGGAGCGCCGCGGCGAGTCGGACCGGCAGCGGCATCGTCCCGTATACACGTTGAAAACTGGCAATAATCGGTCCTCCGGTGGCGTTTTCAAGGCATCAGGCTTCGTTTTCTTGTTTCGGAAGTTTTCGCGAAAAGTTGAGGAACACGCCGCGGGCCCAGCCGACGAGGAGGTAGGTGACGGGCGTGCCCAGGAGGGTGAGGAGGACTTTGATCGTGTATTCGGTGGCGATGATCTCCCAGATCGCCGAAACCGGCGCCCGGCCGAGAAAGGCGACGAAACTGAAGAGCGTCGTGTCTACGAGCTGACTTACGAGCACGGCGACGTTGTTGCGCAGCCAGAGGTGGCGGCCGCGGGTGAGGCGGCGAATGTACAAAAAGAGGCTCACGTCGAGAAGTTGGGAGACGGTGTAGGCGGTCATCGAGGCGACGGCGATTCGCGGCGCGCTTCCCAGGACGGCGGCGTAGGCCTCTTGGTCTGCGTAAAACGGCGCAGGGGGGAAGGCGACGGCGAGGAGGTACATGAGGGAGGCCGTGAAGTTTGCGGCGAGCCCGAGCCAGATGATCCGCCGCGCCACGGGCTTTCCCCAGACTTCGGCGATCGTGTCCGCGAGGAAAAACGTCGGCGGATAAAAGACGACGGCGGCGGATGCGTACGTGATGTGGAAGTCGACGATTTTGGAAGCCGTGACGTTGCTCACGAGGGAAAAGGTGACGAAAAAGCCCACCAGGACGAGGAGTCGCCGTCCCGGCGGGTCGAGGGGGTACGGGTCGAGGCCTACGTACGACGGGCGCCGAAAGCGCACCGCGATTCCTCCTTCGCGCAAGGGGCATGTGTGTGAGGGGTTACGGCAACACGATACCGAAAGCAGATCCGCCGCACGACGCCGGGCCCTCATTGGCGGTCAGACGGATTCGGCGTTCACCGCGGTGGCGGGGCGGATGCCGAGAAGGCGCAGGCTGTTCAGGATCACGAGAATTGTAGAGCCCTCGTGCCCGACAACGCCCAAGGGAAGGGGAAGGGTGAATCCAAAGTTCACGCCGATGAGAAGCACGATCACCGAGGCGGCGAAGAGGAGGTTTTGCTTGACGATGCGCATCGTGGCGCGGCCCAGGGCGATCGCGTAGGGGATGCGCTCGAGTTCGTCTTTCATGAGGACGACGTCCGACGTCTCCAACGCCACGTCCGTCCCTGCGGCGCCCATGGCAATCCCGATGTCCGCGTAGGCGAGCGCCGGGGCGTCGTTGATTCCGTCGCCGACCATGGCGATCGGGCCGTAGGCTTCCCGCAACGCGCGCACGTGGGCGAGCTTATCCTGCGGGAGGAGCTCTGCCCGAACTTCGTCGATCCCGAGTTCCTCGGCAATGCGCCGGGCGACCGCCTCCCGGTCTCCCGTGAGCATCGCCACGCGGATTCCCATGCGTTTTAGGGCCTGCACGGTCCGGCGGGCTTCGGGGCGCAGGACGTCCCGAAGGCCCACGATACCCAAGATCTTTCCGTCCCGTGCGATGTATACCACGCTCTTCCCCTCTCGCGCAAGGTCCTCCACCCGCTCTTCCCAAAGGGAACGTTCTTCCGCGGGAAGGTCGTGGAAGCTCACGTGGCGGGCGTTGCCGATGCGGTACGTCTGCCCGGCGATTTCCGCGAGGATTCCCTGCCCTGCGACCGCCGTGAGCTTATCCGGCGCGCCGTAAGCGACGCCCTTCGCGTCGGCGTAGGCGAGGATTGCGCGGGCGATGGGGTGCTCCGAACGGCTCTCGGCCGTGGCGAGGATCTCGAGGAGGGTTTCTTCGGAAACCTCCGGCGCCGGCAGGACGTCGGTCACCCGCGGCCGTCCGAAGGTGAGCGTCCCCGTCTTGTCAAAGGCGACAATGCGCACCTTCCCCAAGGTTTCGAGGTAGCCGCCGCCCTTTACGAGCACGCCGTGGCGAGACGCGCTGGAGAGGGCGGAAAAGACTGCCGGACTGATGGAGGCCACGACGGCGCAGGGCGAGGCGACGACCATAAACACGATCGCCTTGTACACCGCTTCGGAAAACGGCATGCGGAACACCGTGGGCAGGAGCGCGATGAGGAAGAGGGTAAGGCCGAAGACCACGTACACGTAGTAGCCTTCGATGCGTTCGATGAGGCGTTGTGCCGGCGGCATCTCCGCCTGCGCGGCCTCGACGAGTCGGACGATCTTGGCGAAGACCGTCTCCTCCGGACGGCGTGTGGCCTCGACGACGACGGCACCGCCGATGTTGAGCGTACCGGCGAAGACTTCCGCACCGGTCCCCTTGTCCGCCGGGACGGACTCTCCCGTGATCGTCGCCTCGTTGATCGTTGTCTCACCTTCCACGATCACGCCGTCTACGGGGACGACCTCACCCGGGCGCACGAGGAGGCGCATGCCCGGCCGAATCTCTTCGACGGAGATGCGTTCTTCCCGCCCGTCCCGCAGGAGGGTGGCCTCTGTAGGCGCGGCGGAAAGGAGGGAAGAGAGGTCGCGGCGGCTTCGGGCCATGGAAATCGTCTCCAGAGCGCCCGACAGGGCGAAGATGAAGATGAGCATCGCCCCTTCAAACGGGTACCCGATGGCCATCGCAGCGATCGCCGCGCCGAACATGAGGGCGTCGACGGTGAGCTTATGTTCCTCTCGGAGGATCGTCCAGGCTTCCTTGGCCTTGGAGTATCCCCCTACAACGTAGGTGAGGACGTAGGCGCCCATCGCCAGGGGCTTCGATATGAAGGAAAGTCCGAGAGAAAGGAACATGAGGGCGCCTGCCGTAAGTGCGAGCACGAGCTCGCCGTAGGCGGACCAGTTTTCGCGCAACGTCCGCACGATGCGCGTAAAGGCAGAGCCGCGGGGAGGTACTTCCCACGTCGGGGTGCGGAGCGCTTCCTTTCGCGGTTCGTCCCCAATCCGAGCGGCGGGCTCTCCGGATGGACCGGAAGTTACGCGAACTTCGGGACGTTCTTTCGTGACCGTCATCCTGGCTTTCCTCCTCCAGGCGCGCGAACCGCGCGCCCGCAATTTCAAGGTTCCCCCGGATTGGGCTTTCTCCCTGTACGGGTGACGGTCCGAAACCGCCGTTCCCGGAGGCGAGAGATCCTCGTACCCGCGGACGAGTTTTGGTCTCGGGGAAGTCATTTAGAACTATACCAAACTAATACTCGGTTGTAAAGAGCAAATGCCATGAACCGTCGAGAAAAAATCCGCGGGAGGTTCCGTCCCGCGGCAAACTCGGGTTTTGACGCGGCCCGATCGCCTTCCATCACCGCCCGGTCCGTGAGAATCTCCGAAATCGTTTCGGGGGGAGGTCAATCGCCTTACGGATCTCCGTCGTAGGCGGCCGAGAGGTCGCGGCGGAGGGACTTGGGGTAGAGGTTTTTGCCGGTACCCGCCCGAAGGCGCACCCAACCCGCGGGGAAGTCGTCGTACACGAGGAGGGCGTGGCCGTCGGTTTCCCCCGGAAACGCGAGTTCTTCTCCGCGGAGGTAGCGGATGAGCGCCTTTTCGTCTATGCGGATGCCGCGCACGCGCCCCAGGAGGTCTTGCGGGAGTGCCGCGGCGAGGGCGTGTTCGGGGAGGAAGCGGTCGCCGCGAACCCGCCCGAGGAAGAGCCCGGGGAGCAGCACGCGCATCCCCGCCACGTCGCGCAGAAAGGATTCTGCGTCGCCCCAGAGGTCGGGGAGAAGGAACACCTCCTCGTCCCGCAGGTAGATCCGATCCGAAGGGACGAACCGCAAGGCTTCCCACGCGTCGGCACCCACCTCCGCGAGGAAGTTGGAAAAAAGCTCGGCGGCTTTGCGCCGGGCGCGATATTCTTCCTTCGTCGCTGCGAATTTGCGGGGCGGAGGTGCGGTGTCTGCTTCCGCGTCTTCTTCGGCGAAGTCACTTTTTTCGAGCTTTGCGAGGCGGGCGACGAAGTGACCGTCTCCTTCCACGCGGTGCGGCCAGAGGCGTACCGCGTCTTCCGAAGACAAAGGGGGGAACGCCTCGCTTCCCCGTAGCCCTAACCGTTCGCGTTCGGCAAAGGACAAAGGCACGACCGCGAATTCCGGGTGCGCTTCGAGAAAGCGGGCGACGACTTCCTCGTCTTCTTCGGGGGCAAAGGTGCACGTACTGTACACGATGCGCCCTCCGGGGCGCACGAGGCGGGCTGCGGCGTCGAGGAGCTCGAGCTGGAGCTTTTGTTCTCGGAGGATCCGCCCTTCGCTCCAGTACGCCCGCGCGTCTGGCTCACGTCGGAAGAGCCCCTCTCCCGAGCAGGGAGCGTCGACGAGCACGGCGTCAAATCGCTCCGGCCACCGCCGGGCGAGCCGTCGGGGTTGTTCGACGGTGACGAGGGCGTTCGGGACGCCGAAGAGCGTGAGGTTCTGTACGAGGACGTGGGCGCGCTCCCGCTTCGCGTCGTTTGCCACGAGGAGCCCCTGCCGGTTCAGGCGGGCGGCGATGTGCGTCGCCTTCCCTCCAGGTGCGGCGGCGAGGTCGAGCACGCGTTCCCCGGGCCGTGGCTCGAGGAGGACGACGGGGAACATCGCCGAGGGGTCCTGGATGTAGTAAACTCCGAGGGCGTGGTACGGGTGCAGCCCCGGCCGGACGCCCGGGGGAACGACAAAACCTTCTGGGCACCAGGGGACGGGCGTGAGGTCGAAGGGGAGCCGCCGTGCGCGGTGTTCGACCTCTTCCAAGGGTACTTTGAGCGTATTGAAGCGAATGCCTCGTGCGGGCTGACGGTGAAGGGCGCGGAAGAACTCCTCGGCTTCCGGGCCGAGGAGGGCGCGCATCCTACGGACAAAGGCGCTGGGGAGGAGTGCAGCGAAGTCGGTCGTCGAATGCGGTTCTGCCATCGGTTTTGTTCCTCACGGCCTTTCTTTCCCTCTTGTCTGCGGGCGGAACTCGCGGTACCGTGGAAGCGAAGGCTCCGGGTTTCGAACGTGCGAGACGGCCTCGTTGCGTTCGATCGGACTTGGTTTCATTTTCGCGAACCGAGGAGAAAGGGGCAAGCGTCGTCCGTGAGCGCGGGAACTTCAGATTCGATCCTCTACGTCCGAGAACTCTTGGCGCGCTTCGGCGCGCGGATCTACCTCGGAAATCGCCGGTGGGAGCTCGAACTCATGGAGGAGGAACTGGACGAGCTCTTCGAGAGTGGCCTCGTTATGCGCGAAGAGTACCTAAAGGCCAAACGCATTCTCTCCCGAGAACTCCGAGAGCTCGACCGCCCTTTTGATGCCTCGGAATCCCCGGGAGAGGGGGACGTGCCTCCGTAAAAAAAAGCCCCCGCGGATTTTCGGGAGCTCGAGGTCTTCGATCGGCAGTCCTGAGGGCACCCGCCGGTCGGCCGCACCGACCAGCCGAGGTGCCCTTACAGTTCGACCGCCTGAATTGCCGAGAGGATCTTCTGCGCGATGATGTTCTCGGGTACGGCGCCCTCTTGTTCCTCGACGTCGTTGATCACGGTCTTAGGTACGCCGTACACGCCGTAGCGATCGGCGAGCTCGGGGAATTCCGTCGCCTCCACCATGTCGGCGCGGATGTGCGGGTTGGCCATGGCCATCGCGTGCGCGATCCGCACCGCCCGCGGGCAGTAGGGACAGGTGGGGGTGACGAACACTTGGATGTGCACGGGCTTGTCGACGGCCTCAAGCGCCTTGAGCGTAGACGGTTGGAGCATGTTCTTGCCCGTGCCGAGGTCGATGATGTCTTCGATGAGCGAGGTGAATTCGTACCCCGAGGGGATCCCGCAGAAGCGGACGCCCGTGTCCGTCCCGTCTTCCCGAACGAAGACGATCGCCGGAAACTTTTCCACGTTGTAGCGCCGGATTTCCTCCTGCGCCTCGTCGTCCGCGGCGTTGTAGTAGGAGACGTGGAGCTTATCCGTGAGCTCGGAGAGTTCTTCGAGGATTTGCTTGGTCGCCTCTCCGAAGTCCTTGTTCTCCAGGTTGCTCCAGAAGAACTTGATGTACACGTCCTGTGTCATTTGGGAGAACCATCCGCGGATCGTCTGTTTGTCCTTTTCCCCGATGAGCCCCATGGCCGACATCACCTTCCTCGAACTTGGATTTCGGGTTCCCGTGCACGGCTTTCCCGGCGCACAGCCGCGACGTCGAGGGCCTTTTCGGAGTACAACCCCGTACGGCAGGGGGTATCTCCCCGCGGCCGGGGGTGGCGTGCACTCTCGTAGCGCGCGGGCCCCATCTCGGGAACGTCGTCCTTTACTTTACCACGAATGGAGCACTTTGCAAAGGGTGAAAGGCAGGACGCGAGTTCGCCCGGAGCCCTTCCGCCGGCCGTCCTTTCGGGAAAAGTTTGCTATACTGGAATTCGGGAGCGATGAGGAAAGGCTTCGGAGGTCTTCGCATGCCCGTATTCGCCAACGACTGGCAGGATCTCTTGGCACCGGAGTTCGAGAAACCCTACTACCAGGAGCTCCGGCGGTTCCTCGTTCGCGAGTACCGCACGGCGACCGTGTATCCGGACATGTACGACATCTTTAACGCCTTCCACTATACGCCCTTTCACAACGTCAAGGTGGTCATCGTCGGGCAGGACCCGTACCACGGCCCTGGACAGGCCCACGGGATGGCGTTTTCCGTGCGTCCCGGGATTCCGATTCCCCCGTCGCTTCAGAACATCTTCACCGAACTCGAACGCGACCTGGGGATTGCCCCACCGGAGCACGGGAACCTCGTTCCGTGGGCGCTCGAGGGGGTTTTCCTTCTCAACGCCGTCCTCACCGTGCGGCGCGGCGAGCCCGGATCGCATCGAGGAAAGGGTTGGGAACGCTTCACCGACCGCGTGATCGAAATCCTCGGGGAACGGGAAGACCCTATCGTCTTTTTCCTCTGGGGGCAAGATGCGCAGGCTAAGCGCAGCCTCATCCGCAACCCCCGGCATTTGGTACTTCAGGCGTCCCACCCGAGCCCGCTTTCGGCCCACCGTGGGTTTTTCGGCTCCCGTCCCTTTTCTCGGGCCAACGCCTTTTTGCGCGCCGTAGGCAAAAAGGAAGTCGACTGGCGGCTGCCCCGGACTCTCGCCGAACTTGAGGCGTACCTGGCAGAGCGCGAAGCTCCGCTCCGCGCCCGGGGGCTTCTTCCCTCGCGCCCGGCACGTCGGGCGTAAGCGGCACACAAAAGAGGAGGAGGTTTTTGCGTGCAAAAGCTTTTGGACGAAGTCGTCCGCGTAGCCCGCGAGGCCGGCCAGATGGCGCGCGCGGCCCGGGAAATCCGCACACTCCAGGTCATGATGAAAAGCTCCCCCCAAGACCTCGTCACGGAAGTCGACCGGGAAATCGAGGCCCACGTCGTCGAACGCCTCTCCCGCATCCTTCCGGAAGCGGGCTTTCTCGCGGAAGAAGGGACCGTGCGCGAGGGAAGCGACGCGAACCTCGTTTGGGTGATCGATCCCATCGACGGAACGACGAACTACATTCACCACGGGCGGTTCTTCTGCACGTCGATCGCCCTCGTCCGCGACGGGGTGCCCGTCCTCGGCGTGATCTACGACCCCATCCACGAAGAGATGTTCACGGCGATGCGCGGCGCGGGTGCTCGCCTGAACGGGTTTCCCCTTTCCGTACATCGCGAACGTCGCCTGCACGAGGCGCTCCTCGCCACGAATATGCTCTGGACGCAGAGCTTTGGCACGCACGAGGTGCGCGAGGTTCTCGGAACCTTGCTCAGGCGAAGCCGCGGAATCCGTTCCTTGGGAGCTGCGGCGTTGGAGATCGCCTACGTGGCTTCGGGGCGCTTCGATGCCTACCTGAGCATGCGCCTTTCTCCTTGGGACTTCGCCGCCGGAGTCCTCCTCGTGGAAGAAGCCGGCGGAGTGGCGACGGATTTTTACGGTGGCTCCCTCGACGTCTTGCGAAAGCCCTCTGCCGGGTTTCTCGTCGCGGCTCCGCGCGTCGGAGAAGACATCGCCGTACTCTTTGCAGAAGCCATGAGGCGATAGGCGGTTCCGGATGGAACTCCGGCGGCACGAAATTCCCCTTGCAAAGCGCGCCGTGCCGTGCTATAGTAACTTGTGCGCGGTTGGATGCCGTGCCGCGAAGAAGAGACGGGGCCGTAGCTCAGTTGGGAGAGCGCTACAATGGCATTGTAGAGGTCGTGGGTTCGACTCCCATCGGCTCCACCAAATACCGCCGAAAAGCCCGAAGAGGGCTTTTTTGTCACTTCCGAAAGGGAAGTGACGGCGTGGAGTGATACCCAAGTGGTGAAGGGGACGGTTTGCTAAACCGTTAGCGGGCTTTTGCCCGGCGAGGGTTCGAATCCCTCTCACTCCACCAGACCTTAGGGGCGTAGTTCAATGGTAGAACAGCGGTCTCCAAAACCGCAGGTGCGGGTTCGATTCCTGCCGCCCCTGCCATGTGCCGCGCGGCGCGGCGCCGTAGACGCTTCGCCCCCCAATTGGGGGGCGAAACCATCTTGCGGGACGAATGCGCGTCGGCTATCATGGATGCGCGGGAAGTTGGGGGCATAGCCAAGCGGTAAGGCAGAGGTCTGCAAAACCTCGATCCCCGGTTCGAATCCGGGTGCTCCCTCCAAGCGTTCCAGTAGCTCAACAGGATAGAGCAGCGGCCTTCTAAGCCGCCGGTTGGGGGTTCGAGTCCCTCCTGGAACGCCAGGCAAGGGCCCTTAGCTCAGCGGTGAGAGCGGCTGACTCATAATCAGCGGGTCGCAGGTTCGAATCCTGCAGGGCCCCCCACTGCGTGTGCGACGCGCCGCAAGGCGGTACGCTTCCACGGAGGAGTACCGAAGCGGTCATAACGGGGCGGCCTTGAAAGCCGTTAGGGTCCTCGTGACCCACGGGGGTTCGAATCCCCCCTCCTCCGCCAGAAGACATCCCGACGCGCGGGGAAGCGTCCGCGAAGCGGGTTCTCGAGAGACACCGCCACCCGACGGGGTGCCGACTCGCCGACGCCCTTGCGGGTGCGGGTTTGGCGGAGAGGAAAGTCTCTCCCGCCGAGGACAAAAGGGCAAAAGAAAGGCGCAGGGTCTTTGCGTTTCTTTCCGAGGTGCGGGCAACCGCTGCTCCGCGCGCCGCGCGGGGTAGAGGAAAGTCCCGGCTCGCCCGGGCTGCGATGCCCGGAGTGTTCGGGCCCGCCGTAAGGCGGGGCGGGGATCCTCCCCGACGGCGGTGAAAGGGACTCCCGGAGTCCCGAGTAGCCTGAAAGTGCCACAGTGACGCAGCCTTCCGGCGACGGAAGGGTGAAACGCGGTAAACCCCCCGAGCGAGAAACCCAAAATTTGGTAGGGGAACCCTCCGGAGGGAAATGAACCGAAGGAGGGATCGGACGCGTACGCGTCCGATAGATAGATGGTTGCCGCTTCCGTGCGAGGGGTGGCGTCCCGTTTGCAGCACGGAAGTACAGAACCGGGCTTACAGCACCTCGGAATCGCCGGCGCAGACTCTGCGCGTTTCTTTTTTGCACAAGAAGACAGAACAGTAAGACCAATTGGGCGACATTTTCGTCCTTGCCGCGGCAAGACGGAGCGGGCGAAGCGAAGGACTCCCTTTCGCCTTCGAACTGGTTGCTTCTCCCGTCCGTCGGCAGCATACTTATGGTGTGGTCGGAAGCTACGAGGAGGCGGTGCGATGGCCGACCTTTCTCAAGTGCTCGTCTTGAGCGCGAGTTTCGGAGAAGGGCACAGGCAGGCATCCCAGGCCATACGAGAAGAAATCCTCGTCCACTATCCGGACGCCCAGGTCGACATCCTGGACTACATCCAGACGATCAATCGGGCGTGGAACCGCGTGGCGCAGTTTTTTTACATCCAGGGGATCAAGCGGACGCCCGGCGTGTACGGGTTTTTCTACCACCACTTCAACAAGATTCCCATGGATTCCGCCCTCTCCCGCGGCGTATCCCGCCTCGGCCTCATCGTAGGAGGAAACAAACTCCTCACGTACTTGGAGCGCAAGCGCCCCCAAGTCGTCGTCCACACGTTCCCCACTTCGGCCGGGGCCCATGGGACGCTCAAGGAAGACGGGCTTGACGCTACGCCTTCCGTGACGCTCATTACGGACTACGCCCCCCACCGCCAGTGGCTTCACCGTGCCACGGACATGTACTTCGTCGCCGCTCCCAAGGTGCGGGAAGAGCTCGTACGCGAAGGGGTGCCGCGGGAGAAAATTCGCGTAACGGGGATCCCCGTTCGCCAGCGCTTTCGCCAAACCTACGACCCCGTGGCGATCCGGGCGAAGTTGGGCCTCGCGCCCGACGTTCCCACGGTCCTCGTCCTCGGCGGCGCATTCGGCGTTTCCCTACAGATCGTAGCCTTGGCGGAATACCTCGCCCACTTTTCCGACCCCGTCCAGCTCATCTTCGTCACCGGACGCAACCACCGCCTCTTCGAACAGCTCGAGCGGGCACTCCGGGGTACGGAACACCCGACACTCCTCTTTGGCTTTGTGGAGGAAATCGCCGAGATCATGGCGGCAGCGGATTTCCTCGTCACGAAGTCCGGCGGCCTCACCACGACGGAAGCCGTGGCGATGGAGCGCCCCCTCCTCCTCCTTAAGCCCATCCCCGGACAGGAGAAGGCCAATGCCGACTTCTTCGTGGAAAAGGGCGTCGCCCACGTGGCGGAGACGCTCGAAGAGCTCAAGGCCTTGAGCGCCATGCTCCTTAAGTACCCCCAAGTCTTGGAGGAGATGCGGCGGCGCATCGTCCTCCTCAAGCGCGAGCTTGCGGAAGTCCCCCTGATCGACGCCTTGCGAGAGGCCGCCGATCTTGGCGAGGTGCGGCGAACGACCACAAAGGTGAAGAGGAGGACCTCTCGTGCGTAAGGAGATCGTCGCGTTCGTGCTCGCCGTATTTGCCCTTGGCGTACTCGTGAACCTCGCCCTTTCTTCGCGCCCTGCGTCGTCCGAGGGAGTTGACGGAGAGGCTTTGTTCTTCGGCAAGAGGTCCGTAAACATCGCCGGTCTGGGCGGAGACTACGCGGAGGTCACTGTATCCGGCGAGGGCAACAAGAAAAAGATCGCCCTCCTCGCCTTGGATCAACCCATCGACACGGGTACGGCCGTCTCTTCTACGGGCCTCACCGTAGAGGACTTCGTATCGGTGCTCGCAAAGGCGAAGAAAGACGACGCCGTGAAGGCCGCCGTCCTCTACGTAAATTCTCCCGGGGGTAGTGTCTACGAGTCGTACCTCCTCTCTCAGGCGGTCAAGGACTTCCGGGAGTCGGGGAAACCCCTGTACGTGAGCATAGGAGGGATGGGCGCCTCGGGGGCGTACTACACGAGCGCGTTTGCCCAAAAGATCTTCGCCACCCCGGAGTCTCTCGTGGGGAGCATCGGAGTGATCGCCGAGGTTCCCGTAGTCACGGGCCTTATGGACAAAGTGGGGATCCGAGTATACACGTTCAAGACGGGGGAGTACAAGGATTCCGGTTCGCCCTTCCGCGATATGGACGACAAAGACCGTGCCTATGTCCAGGGAATTATCGACGACATGTTCCACCGCTTCATCCAAACGGTTTCCGAAGGCCGAGGGATTCCCGCAGAGACCGTGCGGACCTTTGCGGATGGCCGGGTGTTTCCGGCGGCAGAAGCGCAAAGGCTCGGCCTCGTCGACGGTATCGCTTCCTTGGAGCAGGTGATCCGCCTGGCGGAAGCGGAGGCAAAGATTTCCGAGGGAAAGGCAAAGATCGTCACATATACCCCTAAACGCGATCTCTTCGACCTCCTCTCCACGCTCCCCGCCTTTCCCCTAGCGAACTTCACCCTTTCCCTTCCCCCGGAACGAATTGCATCCCCGTTGCGAGAAGGCTTCGTGCTCAAGCCCGGGAAGTTCTACTACCTCGCGCCGGAGGTGGCCTATCGATGGATGTACCGGTAAATCCATCTGAAGGGTTGGGACTTCCGCGGGACTCGGGAGAGGTCGGGGGGTTTCTCCACCGGGAGGCATCCCGTGAATCCGCGGCGGGTGGGAACGCCTTAGGACAGGGAAGGGGAGCGAAGCCGGGGGGGAGCGCGGTATACGGAACATACGCGGGCTTTTGGCAACGCGCGGGCGCCCTCCTCCTCGATGTCCTCTTCCTCTGGGGCTTCCTCTCCCTCTTGCACGCGCTGGACGCGCTCCTGGGCCGGGTACCTTCCTTTTTGGGCGACGTCATTCTTTGGGTGGGCTACTTCGTCGCCGCCACGTCCCTATTTGGGGGAACGCTGGGGAAGCTCGCCGTCGGAATTCGGGTCGTAGACGAAACCGGACGGAAGCCGCCCTTCGGAGCTGTGTTTCTCCGCGAAACTGCGGGGAAGCTCACGTCTACGTTCTTCTGGGGATTGGGGTTTCTCATGGCGGCCTGGGACGACCACATGCAGGCGCTTCACGACCGGATGGCCCGCACGTACGTCGTTTCCATCCCTTCGGACGACGCTCCTTCGGCAGGGTGAAGGGTTTCGCGAAGGTTTTCGGGAAGGAGAGGGCCGGGTACAGAAGTACCCGGCCCTTCTCGTTGCGAGGTTGCGGAAAGGCAAAACGCGTCAGACGAGCCTTCGGATGATCGAAGGGCGATCGCCGGGGAGGAGGTCGATAGGCGGGATTTCCGGGAGCGTGTACGCGCCAGGTGCCTGGCGCATCGCGGCGCGTGCGGCGGCGACGAGGACTTGCGCGGTGAGCGCGGGGTTGTGCACACTCATCCGGAGGGAGAAGCGTTGGTTGTGGGCACCCGCCGAGACGCCTTTGCGCTCAAGCTGGACCCCGTGTCCCATGTCGCGATACGGAGAGACGTCGTCGACGAAGACCACGTCCGTAGGGTCGTGGGCGAAATAGGGATCCGTGAGGATGGCGCGGCGAACGGCGTCGGGGTCCCCGTCCGCGGCGAGACGTACGTAGACCAGGCGGCGGTGCTTCCCGAAACCCAAGGGAAGGGTGAGGGAGACGGCATCGTCCACCCCGGGGATGGCGCGGACGGCGGTGCTGTGCCCCATGCTCATCCCGGGACCGAAGTTCGTAAAGGTAGTCCCCGCGGGTGCCATCGCTTCGAAGAGGACGCGGATTACGGAGTCCGTCCCCGGGTCCCAGCCGGCGGCCAGGACGGCGACGGTGCCGGACGCGCGGGCGACGCGCTCGAGGCGTGCGCGCACATCGGGAATTTCCTCGTGGATGTCGAAGGAGTCGACCGTGCGTATGCCCCGAGCGAGGTACCTTTCGGCGGTTTCCGGCACGAGTCGCGAGGGGACGGCGAGGACGGCCACGTCCGCGGGCGGATCAGAGGGGAGTTCCCGCACCACAGGGACGTCCGCAGGAAGCTCGGGCGGGCGATCGGCGGTACGGCGTACGAGGGCCACGAGATCCATGTCGGGAGCGCTGCGAACCGCTTGAAGCACGTATGCACCGACGTTTCCGTACCCTACGACGGCGACGCGAATGCGGGATATCCCCACGGCCTCCTTTGGCGGGTGGGATCGGATCGAGGGGACGCGGGTACTTGTGCGCCCCCTTCTTTTGTTATACTCCTACCGGGCGCGCCGCCAAAGGGAGGGCGCAGGCCGACACCTACTCGCGGGAGGGGATCTTCATTCGCCTACTCATCGGACTCATCGCTGCCTACCTTCTCGGGGGGATCCCTTTTTCCTACCTTTGGGTAAAGGTTTTGCGCGGCACCGATATTCGGAAGTGCGGGAGCGGAAACGTCGGCGCGACCAACGCCTATCGTTGCGGGGGACTCCTCGCCGCCCTCTTGGCCGCGCTGTGCGACGTAGGGAAGGGATACCTGGCCGTTCTCCTCTTTGCCCCGCTTTCGCCTGCTCCGGCGTATGCCTACGCCGTCGGCGCGGCCGCAATCCTCGGACATGTACGTTCTCCTTTCCTTGGGTTCCGCGGGGGAAAGGCGGTGGCGACCTCCCTCGGTGTACTCCTCGCCTTTCACCCGTGGGGGCTCTTGGTCGCCGCCGTCGTCTTTGCCTTCGCCCTTCTCCTTGCGCGCCGAATGTCGGTGGCCTCCATGGCGGCCGCCGTCGCCTTTGCCCTTGTCGCCCCGTTTTCCGGACGCGATCCTTTGTTCGTATCGCTTTCCTTCCTCCTCGCCTTTGCAATTCTTTGGCTTCATCGAGGAAACATCGTCCGTCTCATGGAAGGTCGCGAGCCTAGGCTCTTTTGAGAACCGTCCCTGGGCGATCACCCTTTCGGAAGAAACGGCGTAAGGAGGGGCTTTAGGGGATCTACGGCGATGGCAAAGCCGATGGATTGAGACTGGCGGATGATCGCCGCATTCACTCCCACCACTTCGCCGTAAAGGTTGAGCAGCGGACCGCCGGAATTCCCGGGGTTGATCGCCGCGTCGGTTTGGATGACGTCTTCGTAGTCGTGTTCTGGGGTGCGGAATGCGCGATGTTTGGCCGAGACGATTCCCACGGTCACCGTGTTTTCCAGCCCAAGGGGATTGCCGATGGCCAGAACCCACTCCCCGACCTCCGTGCGTTCGGAGCTCCCCAAGGGCAGAGGGGATAGGGGGCGGGGTGGACGCACCTCGAGGACGGCGATATCCCGCCGCCGATCTTCCCAGGCGATGCGGGCCGGAAACGTCTCCCGCCCCACCTTGACGTGGATTTCCTCGGCCTGCGTCAGGATGTGCGCGTTCGTGAGGATGTATCCGCGGGGGTGGATTACGAAGCCCGAGCCGAACTGCGTTCCGGGCGCCACATCGCGCCGTTCTTCGGGGGGAAAGAAGGGAATGTAGGGCCAAGGGAGGGGTACGGTGTCCCTGTCCCGAGCGAGCGTGCGTACGGCCACTACCCCAGATTGCGCCTTGCGGACGACCTCCACGAAGATGTTTGCCGGGTGGGGGGGCCGCGAAGCCGCATCTGCCTTGTCGCGTTTTGGGCGCGTTTCTCGCTTGGCGGGACGGATGTGAAGGGAAAGGGGTTTCTCGCCTCGCCGCCCGTTTCCCCGGGAGGAGGCCTTTTCGCCGAAGAAGCTCATCCACGTCGCTTTCGGTGTCTCCACGCCGATCCCCCCTCCCCCCATCTCTACGGGAGAGACTCCCGTTCTGCCCAGGCCATGGCCTGCAGGGCGGGGAAAAGCCCAAGCGGCCGGGACGGATGCGGAATCGGGGACGCGCGCAAACTCGGAAGGCAGGAATGTGTATATTTTTCGCCGCGGACGTGCACATTTTTCCTGTTTTGTGGTATAATGCCTTTGCCTTTCTCGTTCTTTTGGCTACACCCTACGGCGGGAATGCGGATTGCGAGTCTCCGAGGGAGGTACGGCGAAATGCGGCGGAGCCTCCTTCTGGCCGTCGGGAAGGAAGCCGATTTCTTCCTCTTTGTGCAGGAGGCCCTCCTCCGCACGGGTACGGAGGTTCACTACGCGGAGAGCTTCGCGGAGGCGAGTAAGCACCTCCGCTGGCGGCGCTACGATGTCCTCCTTCTGTGGCCGGAGCTCGCCGACCTCGACGGGCTCACGGCGGCGAGGCGCCTGCACGACCTCGACTACCTCGTCCGCCTTCTCTACGTTTCGCCGAGGCCCAGCGTGCGGGAGGCGGTGGCGGCGATGAAGGCCGGCGCGAGCGAATACCTCGAGTGGCCCGTGACACCCGAACGCCTTCAAGCCGTGGTCGCGCAGGAACTAAAGGCACGACGCGAAGAGCCCTCGCCCCTCTCCTTGGCGGAAGTGGAACGGCGGCACATCCTCTTCGTACTCGACCTCTTTTCCGGCAACCGCCGAAAAACCGCCGAAGCTTTGGGGATCAGCCCGCGTACGCTGTACAACAAACTTCGGGATTTCGGCCTCGTGGATCAGGGGGAGATGACTCAAGGGAAGCCGCGGTGAGGTACAACCTGTTGCGAAAGGGGGGATGGCCATGCGAGACGGACGTACGGTCCGCCTCTCTTTGGACGACGTGCGGCTTCTCGCCCTCGACGTGGACGGAACGCTCATCGACGACCAATTCCGCCTCTTGCCGCGCACTCGGGCGCTCCTCACGTGGCTCGTGCGCGAGGCGGGGAAAAAGGTCTGCCTCTGCTCGGGCCGCAACCCCGCGGGCGTAATGCCCTACATGGAGATGATTCGAGGCGAAGGGCCGCTCGTCGTGCACAACGGCGCCTTCAACTTCTACCACCCCAAGGGGGATATGTACGCCCTCTACGGCTACCCCGTGGAGGACTTCCTCGAGGTGATCGAAACCCTCGAGCGGCGCCGTCTGCCGTTCGACGTGAATACCCCCTACGACCTCTACGTACGGGAGGTACGTCCGGAGCTCGCCCCCCTCTACGCGGCGTACTTCGCGGAGCCCAAGGTGATCGCAAATTGGCGGGACCTACGCGACCCGATCGTCAAGCTTTCCGTCCTCGTCCCCCCCGAGGAGTTGGACGCGGTGCACGCGGAGCTCGCGGAGCGCTTCGGCGATCGCTTCCGCGTGGTAAAGAGCGGCGAGACGTACATCGACTTCGTACACCCGGAGGCCAACAAGGGGAACGGCCTCCGCTCCGCCCTGCGGGAACTCGGACTTTCTCCCAACCAGGTGATCGCCGTCGGCAACTACTACAACGACCTCGAAATGCTCTCTTTGGCAGGCGTCGGCGTCGCCATGGGAAACAGTCCGCCTGAGGTCAAAGAACGCGCGGACTACGTCACGCTTTCGAACAACGAAGAAGGGGTGTACGTCGCCCTCGTCGACCTCTTGTTCGGAGGGAGGCTTCCGCGCGACGTCGCCCTCGACCTCGAACGTCTTTTGCGCGAGACGCCCAAACGCGCGCGCGGGGAGCGCGCTTCGGGCGCTTTGGGCGGGTGAGGGCCCGCCCACTCCCGTTTTCTTGTGTCGGAATGGGAGCCATAGCCGCGCTCGGATTTCCCGAAGGGAACCTGCTTCCTTTGCCAGGAGGATGTGCCGTGTTTCGCTTCGACCGGGAGGCCATCTTTGGCCATCCGCGCCTTCGCCTCTTCGACGACATCCTGCCCCTGCACGCCTATTTGGACGACCTCGAGCGCCACATCAACGAGATCTTCGTCGCCCAAGGGGAGCGCGTCGTACAGCGCGGGCGCGTCGTGGCGCTCCGCAGTACGGATCGGGGGCGCCTCGTAAGCGCCTTTAAGGCGGGGCTCTACCTTGGGAAGTACCACGACCTCGGCAACCGCACCCGCTTTTTGAAGCGGATGGTCGCGGCGGAGCACTCCTACGAGCCGATCCGTGGCGAGACGGTGCTCTTCCTCTTCGTGGGCGTAGGGAAGCCGGTGTACGACCACCTCGTGACCTACAGCGTTGGACGGGTGACGCGCATCGCCGCCGGGCAGAGGGCAAACCTTCCCTGGGGCTACGAGGTGCCCGCGGAAGCCCGCGATCCCGAGCGCTACGTGCGGGAAAACGTCCCGCGCCTTCGCCAACTCCTCCTCGAGGTATTGGAGGGAAAGTCCGGGGAACCCATGCAGGCGTTGCGTTCCGCCTATCCCGTAGGCTACGTGATGCCCCCGTTTCTCCTCGAATTCGGCGAAGAGGCGCTCATCAAAAACGTCTTCCGCCAGCGCCTCTTCGAACCCGGTGCCCAGGGGGCTACGGCGGAAGTCGTGCGGGATATGCTCGACTGCGTGTTCGCCCTTGACCGCGAAAAATGGGAAGTTTTGGTGGACTACCACGGCCCCCACGTACAGCGTTGGCGTCGGGCGATGCGCCGGCTTCGCGACGAAGAGCTCACCGCCGAAGAGGTCTTTCGCCGGTACGGTTTCCCCGTAGAGGAAGAAGAGGAGGGGTGGGTGCGGATCCCCAAGGGAGTTTCTCTGTACGAAGTCCTCCTCGAGACGGTCGGGAAGCTTCCCCCCACGTTTTGGGAAAAGCAGGAGCGGGAAGACGGAGGTTCCAAGGACACGTGAACGGCGGGGGAATCCGGCGGGGGATCCGCGGCCTCCTCGGCCGGGCTTGGACGGAAGAGCGCCGGAGCTACCTGTGGGGGGCGGGTGTTCTCGTCCTCGTCGACCTCATCTCCCTCCTCCCGCCGGTTCTCGTCGGGCGGGCCGTCGATCGCATCGTCTCGGGTACGGTCACCCGGGAGTTCCTCCTTTGGACGGTCCTCGCCCTTGCCGCTGTGGCGGTGTCTACCTACGTCCTCCGGTACCTTTGGCGCAGGCTCTTATTCCTTCCCGCCTACCGGATCGGCGCCCGACTCCGGGTGGACCTCTTCGCCCACCTCCTCCGTTTGGGCCCCTCGTTCTTTTCCCAACGGCGCCGCGGCGACCTCCTCGCGTACTTTGCAAACGACGTGGAAGCCGTAGAGCAGGCCCTTTCCCTGGGCGTGCTGACGCTTCTCGACTCGGTAGTCATGGGAGGGCTCCTCTTCGCGGCGCTCGTAAAGACGAGCGCCCCCCTCGCTCTCGTGGCGCTTCTTCCTATGCCCTTCCTCGCCTGGCTGTCGCGCCGCCTCGGCGACCTCCTTTACCGCCGCTACGACGAAGCCCAAGAGGGGTACGCCGCCTTGAGCGCCCGGGTGGAGGAGACCGTGCGCGGAATGGAAGTCCTTCGCGTCTACGGCCAGAGAGAACATGTACTTTCATCCTTTGCCCGCGCGGCGCAAGACGTCGCGCAGAAGGGGCGCGCGGCCTTAGAGGTCGATGCGCTCTACTACCCGGCGATTGGCGGGTTGACCGGACTTTCCTTCTTTCTCGCGCTTTCCGCGGGGAGTTTCCTCGTCGCCCGCGGAACCCTCACCTACGGAGAGCTTGCCGCCTTCCTCGCCTACCTCGGTCAGTTCGTATGGCCGATGCTCGCCTTAGGGTACCTCTTTACCCTCCTCGAGCGCGGGGCCGCTTCCTACGACCGGATCGGGAAGATCCTGGAGAGCCGGCCGGAAATCGTCGACGCCCCCGATGCCCTCCGCACCCGCCCGCGGGGGAGGCTCGTCTTTTCCTCCGTGACCTACCGCTATCCGGGGGCGGAGGCTCCCACTCTGGAAGACGTGAGCTTTGCCCTCGAAGAGGGGGAAATTCTCGCTGTCCTCGGTCCATCGGGCGCAGGGAGGTCTACGCTCCTCCGCCTCGTCCTCCGGGAGATCGAGCCCGTTTCCGGGGAGGTGACGTGGGGCGGGATCCCCCTCCGGCGCTACGCTCTCGCCGCGCTTCGCGCTTCCGTGGGGTACGTCCCTCCGGAACCCGTGGTGTTTCGGGGCACGATTGCCGAAAACCTCTCTTTGGGGAAGAAAGATGCCACGCGCGAAGAACTGGAGCGCGCCGCGCGTCTCGTGGACCTTCACGAAGAGATCCTCCGCCTCCCTGCGGGGTACGACACGCGGGTGGGGCCGGACGGCGTGCGCCTGTCCGGCGGGCAGGCGGCGCGTCTCGCCCTCGCCCGCGCCCTCCTCGTCGATCCGCCCCTGTACCTCTTCGACGACCCGCTCGCGAGCGTAGACGTCCTCACGGAACTCCGCATCTGGGGGCGGCTTCTCCCCGCGCTCCGGGGAAAAACCGTTCTCCTCGTCACGCACCGCCTGCTGGTTCTCCCCCGGGTCGACAGAATCCTCATTTTGCGGCGGGGGCGCGTGGCGGCCTTCGGGACGCATGCGGAACTTTTGGCGACCTACGAACCCTATCGGCGGCTCTTCCGCGCCGAAGAGCGACTGGTGGACGTCCTCCAGGAAGGGGAACGTGCCGCGAGCCGGGGCGAGGGAGGATAGTGTGGGAACGGCTCGGGCCGTAGGCGGTCGGTGCGGGGGAGGTTTCCTTCCGGAAACGGCGTCGACTGGCAAAGCGAGACGTGGGGGGATCGAATGCGCGCTCTCGTGCGACTCGGCGCATACCTACGTCGGGAACGGCGGATGCTCGGCGCCGGCCTCGGCTTTCTCCTCTTGGCCACGGGTTTTGACGTGGCGGGTCCCGTGCTCGTGCGCGTCGCCCTGGACCGCTACGTCGCCCCGGGGAACTTCGATCCGGCGCCCCTGTTTGCACTTGCCGTCCTTTACCTCGCGACTTTGGCCGCTTCGGGACTCTTCCACTACCTTCAGTACCTCCGCTTAGGGGAGGTCGCCTTGCGGGTGATCCTCCACCTGCGCCGGGAGTTGTTGGCCAAGGCGTTTCGTCTCCCGTGGGCCGCCTTTCGCCGCCGCCCACCCGGCGAACTCGTCTCCCGCATCCTTTCCGACACGGAGGCTCTGAAGGAATTCCTCCTCTTTGCCCTCGGGTACCTCGTCTACAGCGCCGTGTACCTTTCGGGCGTGCTCGCGGCGATGTTCTTTCTCGACCGCCGCCTCGCGTTGTTCCTCGTCGCCCTTCTCCCCCTTTTGGGATTCGTGTTTTGGCTCTACGGTTCGCTCCTCATCCCCTTGTACCGTCGCGTGCGGGCGCAGACGGCGGAGGTTTCCGCCTTTCTCCAGGACGCCCTCGGGGGACTCGCCGTCGTCCGCGCCTTTCGCCTGGAAGAGCGCTTTCTTTCGGACTTTCGCGAACGCGTGGAGTCTCTGCGGCGCGAGCTTTCGCGCCAGGTCGTCCTTCACGCGCTTCTCGGACGCCCCCTCATCGACCTCATCGCGCTGGCGACGCTCGCGGGAATCGTCGCCTTCTTTGGTACCGCCTCCTTGCGCGGCACCGTAGAGGTAGGCGTGCTCTACGCCTTCCTCACCTACGTCGGACGCCTCTTCGAGCCGATCGCCGAGACGGTCGCCCAGATGGCGGTCGTCCAGCACGCCGCGGCGGCTTCCGAGCGGGTGTTTGCCTACCTCGACGAACGAGAAGAAGAAAGCGGCCGAGAAGAAGAAGGCGACGGGCAGAGCGCCCGCCGCCTTCCGGCCGAAACCCCGTTTGGGGCGCGTTCGGCGGCCCACGTGCGCTTTGCCGACGTGTGGTTTACCTACGACGGCGCGACGTGGGCGCTACGCGGGATCGATGTGGAGCTCTCCCCGGGGAGCTTCGTGGTCGTCGTCGGGCGTACGGGGAGCGGAAAGTCGACCTTCCTCCGTCTTCTCCTCCGGTTGTACGCGCCGACGCGCGGGCAAATCTACCTCGACGGCGTTCCCTTGGCCGCGCTTTCGGAAGAAGAGTTCGTCCGCCGTATCGCCCTCGTGGAGCAGGAACCCGTGCTCTTTGCCGGCGACCTCGCGTTCAACGTGCGCCTGTACGACGCCCGTCCGGAGCGGGACGTAGAGCGCGTCCTTCGCCGCGTCGGTTTGGGGGATCTCCTCGACCGGCTTCCGAACGGCCTCTTTACCCCCGTGGGGGAAGCCGGGTCCCGCCTTTCTTCGGGAGAACGCCACCTCCTCGCCCTTGCCCGCGCCCTCCTCCGCGATCCCGCGCTCCTCCTCCTCGATGAGGTCACCGCGCACCTGGACGCTTGGACGGAGGAGCGCATCCTCCGCGTCCTACAGGAAGAAAGGGGACGGAGGACGATCGTCGCGGTCGTCCACCGCCTCCGGCTCGCGGAGGCCGCCGACGAAATCCTCGTCTTGGACGAGGGGCGCGTCGTCGAGCGGGGAACACACGCCGAGCTCCTCGCCCGCAAGGGGCGGTATGCGGCCCTCTACGCGACCCGCAAAATCGAAGATCTCGAGGAATTCCAAGAGGGAGCCCTTTCCTGACGGAATCGCAAGTCCCCGGTCTCGGCGGGCGCCTTTTGCCCTTCGTGGTACAATGGAGGCAGAAAGCCCTGGGGAGGGAAGAGGTATGTCCGTCCTTCGGCGTACGCTCGCCTACGGTTTGGGAACCCTGTCCGTCTTGCGGGCGGAGGCCGTCCGCTTCCTGGAGGAAGGAGCACTTACGGCGGAGCGGCAGCGGGTGTCCCCTTCGCCGTGGAAGGAGCGGCTGTACCGCTTAGGCGAGGAAGAGCGGGAGCGGCTCACCCGAGAATTCGTCCGCGCGTGCGTCCTGCGCCGGCGGCTCAAGGAAGAACTCGAGGAGCAGGGTGTGGCTTCGCGTAAGGACCTTCAGGCGCTCGAGGAGCGCCTCGCGCGACTCGAAGCGCGGATCGAGGAGCTCGCGGCCCTCGTACGCGAGTTCGGCGCCCGCGTCGAGGGGGAGTGATGCCGCCCTGCGGAAGGAGATTCGCGCGTTTGCCGTTCGAAAGGGGTTGCGTGCCGGCCCGCGGCGGTAGGGGGTCGGCCTGGGCGAGGCGGTGAAGAGATGCTCCGCGGCGTGTTGCGCCTCGGTGAAGTGGCAGGGAAGCTCGGGATCTGGGCGGCGGGAACGGCGGCGGCGCTCGCCTTGCGCGGGGCGTGGCGCGACCTACGGGGGGCGCCGCCGGGAACGTGGGGCGCGATCCTCCTCCGCCGCCACGGCGACGTGCTCGGGAACCGCCTGCGCGAACTCCTCGTCGACTTGGGTCCCGCCTTCGTGAAGTTCGGCCAGGTGGCGAGCACGCGCATCGACCTCTTTCCCCGAGCGATGATCCAAGCGCTTGCGGAACTTCAGGACGAGGTTCCGCCTTTTTCCTATGCGGAGGTGCGGCGGACGGTGGAAGCCGAGTTCGGTGCACCGCCCGAGGCGATCTTTGCAGAATTCGACCCCGTTCCTATCGCTTCTGCGTCCTTGGGTCAGGTGCACCGCGCCCGCCTCGCGGACGGCCGCGAGGTTGCTGTCAAGGTTCGGCGGCCGCACATCGAAGAAGCGGTAGAGCGTGACCTCGCCGTCATCCGCTTTCTCGTCGCCTGGGCGGAGCGCCTCCTACCCGCCGCCCGAAAGATCGCCTTGAGCGAAAAGGTCGAAGAGTTCGGAGAAAGCCTGCGGCGCGAGCTCGACTACGTGCGCGAGGGAAATCACGCAGATCTCTTGCGCTCAGCCCTCCTCCCGGAAGCGGGGGTGAAGATCCCTGCGGTGATCTGGGAGCGGACGACCGAGCGTGTACTCACCCTCGAGTATGTCCGCGGCGAGAAGCTCAAGGATTTCCTCGCCCGACCGCCCCAGACCTCCGAAGAACGGGCCTTTCGAAAGACGGTCGCCGTCCGCCTCGTGCGAACGATTGTACGCCAGATGTTTCGAGACGGCGTGTTTCACGCCGATCCGCACCCGGGGAACGTCTTCGTCCATCCGGACGGCACCCTGACGCTCATCGACTTCGGCATGGTAGGGCGCCTCCCCGAGCGCCTTCGGGACGGCATGGCCCTTCTCGTGGTCGGCCTCATGCAAAAGGATACGGATACGATCGTCCGGGCCGTTCGGGCCATGCAGCTCCTCCCTCCCTCTGCCGACCTCGCCGCCTACCGCGCGGACGTCGACCGCCTGCGCGAGAAGTACTACCACCGCCCCTTTCACACGGTTTCCGTCCCCGAAGTCTTGGACGACCTCTTGGGCCTCGCCCTCCGCCACGACGTAGAGGTCCCCCGCGAGCTCACGCTCATGGGCCGCGCCCTCGGCCTTCTCGAGGGGATCGCCGTGCGCCTCGATCCGGAGCTCCGCCTCGTCGACCTGGCAGAACCCATCGGGATCGAACTCCTCCTCCATCGGCTTTCGCCCCCGGAGGTGTACCGGCGCGCGCGCGTGCGCCTCGAGGAAGACCTCGCCCTCGTCCGCCGGGCCCTTACCGCCCTCGCCGCCTTAGCTCCGGACGAAGAAGGCGCTTCGGTGGGGAGACCCCGTCGCCGGGACAGAAGGCGCGAAAGGGCGCCGGAACACCTCGGCGCCCTCGATTGGGCGATCCTCTCCCTCGCCTTCGTCCAGGGGGCGGCCCTCCTCTTCGTCCTCCTCGTCCTCCTCGGTACCCTGGGGGCGAGAGGCACGCTTGCGGCCGCCGCATCTGGGGCGCGCGTCGTGGGGGAAGCCGCATTGGCCGCGTTTTCTGCCCTTCCCGCGCCGCTTTGCGGAGCTGCTCTCGTCGGTGTGGGTGCCGTCTTCGGGGCGCGTGCAGCTCTCCGCATCGTCCGTCGGAAGTAGGGCGCGTTTAGCGGCGTCCACCTCGAAGGAGGGGAGGTTCGTCGCCGCCGCGCCAGAGGTCCGTAGCTTCCCACCAGGCGGAGAAGGCCAAAAGGAGGTCTTCCCGTCCGCGGGGGGCGAGGACGTGCACCCCGACGGGGAGCACCCTTTCTCCTGCCGAAGGCTCTTGGAACACGTCGGGGTACGCCGTCCCGAGGGGGAGGGAGGCGGCGGGAAGGCCGGCCATGTTTGCCGCCTGAGTGTACGGCGTGCGCGCCGTGAGCGCGGTGACGAAGGCGTGAAGTCGTCCGTCCCTTCGAAGCGCTTCTCCCCCCGAGGCGGCAAGGGAGAGGAGGTCGCCTTCGAGGGCTTCGCCCATGCGCCAGCTGCCGATAGGAGGCGGGAGGATCGCCGCTGCCGGCGTGAGGAAGAGGTCCCATCGGGTGAAAAATTCGTCCAGCCTGGCGGCGAGAGCGTCCCAGCGCTCGAGGAACTCCACGGCTTCCGCGGCCGAGATCGCCTCCCCCAGCCGACCGAGGAGGTAGGTGGCCGCCTCCACCGAAGGAGGGGCGAGGAGGTCTCCGCCGTCGGAAGCGGGGGAGGGGCGGAGGCGCCGCGCAAGGGCGCGGAGGGTACGGTACGTTTCCGCGTACACGAGGGGGAGGAAGCCCGCGACGAGGTCTTCCGACGTGTAGGGCAGGGGGACTTCCTCGACGACAAAGCCGCGTTCCGCGAGGTAGGCCGCCGCCCGTTCCACCACTTCCCGCACGCCCGGATGCGGCGTTTCTCCCGGAAAGGGGTGGGCGGTGGAGAAGGCGACGCGCGGCTTTTGGTGCTCCACTGCCTCCGGACGGGCCGCCTCCGCAAAACTGCCCGCAAAGGGGACACCGGGGAACGCACCGCCGGGCTCGAAGGGCCTCGCCTTCTGCCAGAGCACGTCCAAGACGAGGGCGGAGTCGCGGACGCTTCGCGTGAGCACGTGATGGGCCGCCGCCCCCTGCCAGCCGCGACCGCGGGCAGGACCTATGGGCGTGCGGCCGCGGGATGGCTTGAGGCCGAAGAGACCCGTGTAGGCGGCGGGAATACGGATGGAGCCGCCGCCGTCGCTCGCTCCCGCCAGGGGGACGAGCCGTGCGGCGACGGCAGCCGCCGAACCGCCGCTCGAGCCCCCTGGGGAACGGCCTTCGTCCCACGGGTTGCGCGTAGGTCCGTAGGCCTCGGGCTCCGTGACGACCCAAAGGCCGAATTCCGGCGTATTCGTAAACCCGAGGACGACCGCGCCGGCCTCGAGGAGCGCTTCGGCGAAGTGCGAGGTTCCTGATGCTCTGTGGCCTCGCAGGGCGCGGGAGCCGTGGGTTTCCGGGCAGCCGCGGACCGACTGTCCGAGGTCCTTGAGGAGGATCGGCACCCCCCACAGGGGCATCCTCTCCCGAGCCTCGCGGGGGAGGGCGGCGAGTTCGCGCACGCGGGCGCGCGCCTCCGCTTCGCAGATGTGGACTACGGCGTTGAGCCGCGGGTTTTGGCTGCGGATCCCTTCGAGGGCGGCTTCTACGAGTTCTTCCGGCCCCAGCTCGCCTTCCTGGAGGATTTGGGCGAGACCTAGGGCGTCGTGGGTGCGCAGGGCGCTCCGCACGTCTTCGCTTGCCACCGGACTTCCCCTCCTCTTCGTGCGTTTACGGCCGATAGTTCCCGACTTCCCCTTATCCCCGCGCTTCGTCTGCGGGGAGCCGGGGATTCCTTTCGTCCGGCGACAGCCCGGAGGCCCCCGCGGTCGTCCCGCCTACGGCGTGCGGGGGTATGTCCCGGAGCCAGAGGGGGGTCTTTTCGAGGAAGTCGGCGACGGCGAGGAGGAGATCCTCGCGCCCACGGCCGGACATGAGCTGTACGCCGATGGGAAGCCCGTCCTTCCGTCCGGCGGGAACGCTGGCCGCCGGAGCGCCGGTGAAGTTTGCCAGCTGGGTGAAGGGGACGCGGCCGATTGCCTCGAGGAAGATGCGGGTGAAGGCGCCCAAACGCTCCACGACCCCCTCCAGGCGGAGACGCGCCACGAGTTCGAGGAGGAGTTCCTGCGCCCGCGACCCCCCTTCGCCCAACCGCGGGGCGACGTCCATGGCCGTAGGGGTGACGAGGAGGTCGTAGCGCGCGAAGAACTCGTCTACGGCGAGCGTCGCCCGGTCCCAGAGTTCTACCGCGTCGAGGAAGTCGGCGGCCTTGAGCCTTCGGCCGAGGCGGGAGAGGAGGCGCGAGGCGGCCTCCGTCTCTTCGGGGCGGAAGGACGGTACGAGGGCGGGGAGGCGGTAGGCGTACAGATGGGCGACGTCGGCGAGGTACGCCGTGAGGTAGCTCAGGGTGAGGCGTTCCCCGTCGACCTGTGGGTAGGCTTCTTCCACCGCGTGCCCTTGGTTTGCCAGCGCTTCGGCGACGGCGCGCACGCTCTGCGCTACGGCCGGGTGGGGTTCGCCGCCGAGGGGAGACCGCGTCCAGACGGCGACGCGCAGAGGCTTCCTCCGCCCGATCGCCTCTCCGTTTGCCGCCTCGCGGTACGAACCGTCGAAGGGCGGGGCGACGAAGGCGGCGCCCGGTTCGTAGGGGCGCACCTTGGCCCACAGCACGTCGAGCACGGCGGCGGAGTCGCGGACGCTACGCGTGAGGACGTGGTTGATCCCGAGGCCGAAGAGTGCCCGACCGCGGCCGGGTCCGATGGGGGTGCGGCCGCGGGTCGGCTTGAGGCCGAAGAGCCCCGTGTAGGCGGCGGGGATGCGGATGGAACCACCGCCGTCGTTAGCCCCGGCGAGGGGAACCATGCGCGCCGCTACGGCAGCCGCCGAGCCGCCGCTCGAGCCTCCCGGGGAGTGGCGCAGGTTCCACGGGTTGCGCGTCGGGCCGTACGCCTTAGGTTCTGTGGTCCCCATGAGGGCGAACTCGGGGACATTCGTGATTCCGATCACGAGAAACCCCGCCTCCCGCAGGGCTTCTGCAAAGCGCGAGGTGAAGGAGGCGCGCACCCCCCTCAGGGCGCGCGACCCCATCGTGTGCGGCTCGCCGGCGAGTTCTTGGATGAGGTTCTTGAGTCCTATAGGTACGCCGAGGAAGGGCGCATCCCCGCGATCGGCGGTCCCCCTCACCGCTTTAGCCTCGTCGCATGCGTCGGCTTCGCGGAATGCCTCCTCCCGCACGTAGACGAAGGCGTTGAGCTCGGGGTTTTTCGCGGCGACGGCGGCAAAGGCGAGGTCTACGGCCTCGCGGCAGCTGAGTTCGCCGCGGCGGATCCGCTCGGCGAGTTCTGTTGCGTCCCACTGGGCGTAGGCGTGTACGTCGGACGGAGCGATCCCCATGAGGTTCACCTCGACGTCGGTCGCGTTCCCGCGTTCGCCCACGAACGCGGGAACCTTTGTCCGTATCCTACCACGTCCTGCCCCGTTCCGAACGTGGTTTCCGCCGCCTTTTCGTCTTTCCCGTCGGCCTGTGGTACAATATTTCGCAACTGTTTCATTTCCGCGTACCGACCTTGGCCGAACGTCGCGGACCGGGGGCGCTATTGCAGCGTCTACCGAGAGCGGGTAAGCGGGAAACGGAGGCGAGTTCTGTGCGGGTGTTCGTCACGCGCCGCATTCCCGAGGAGTTTCTCGAGCCTCTCCGCGCCCACGCGGAGGTAGAGGTTTGGCCGGAGGCGGACGTCCCCCCGCCGCCGGACGTCCTGCGCACCAAGGCGATGGATGCCGAGGGCCTCATCACCCTCCTCACCGAGCGGGTAGACCGAAGCCTCCTCGCGTCGGCCCCGAAGCTGCGCGTGGTGGCAAACCTCGCCGTGGGGTACAACAACGTCGACGTCGCCGCCGCCTGCGAACGGGGCGTCGTCGTGACCTACACCCCGGACGTCCTCACGGAGGCGACGGCCGACCTCGTCCTCCTCCTCGTCCTCGGCGCGGCTCGGCGGGTGCGCGAGGCGATCGCACTCGTGGAGGAAAATCGCTGGCGCGGTTGGGCGCCGTTCGACGGCCTCGGCGTCGACCTCGCCGGCAAGACGCTTGGGATCTGGGGGATGGGACGCATCGGCGCTGCGGTGGCCCGCCGGGCGCGGAGCTTCGGCATGGACATCGTTTACCACAACCGGCGTCCGCGGGAAGATCCGACCGTACGCGAACTCGGGGCGCGCTACGTGTCCTTCCCGGAGCTCCTCGCCCTTTCCGACGTTCTGGTCGTGCTCGTCCCCTACGCTCCGGAGCTTCGGCATCGCATTGGCGCGGAGGAAATCCGCGCCATGAAGAGCGGAGCGATCCTCATCGTCGCCTCCCGCGGGGGGATCGTGGACGAGGCGGCGGTGGCGGAAGCGCTCGCGACGGGCCACCTCTTTGCCGCGGGCTTCGACGTGTACGAAGTCGAACCCCTTCCCGAGGATTCCCCCCTCCGTCGGGCGCCGCGCGTCCTTCTCCTTCCGCACATCGGAAGCGCCACGGAGGAGACGCGGGCGGCCATGGCGCGTCTCGCGGTGGACAACGTGGTCCGGGTCCTCCGCGGGCTTCCCCCACAAACTCCCGTTCCCGAGTGTGCGGACCTCGCGGGAAAGTCGTGAGGGCTTTGCGCTAAACGGCCTTCGGCTCTCCTCCGCGGCGAAAAAGAACTTCGAAAGGAACCTTCCGAAATCGTTCCGTACCGAAAAGGGTGAGCCGACGTGTCCCGAGGAACCTTTACCTTTGATGTCTGCGCCGTGCGCGCCGAGGTCTTGCGCACGCTCGATGCGGGCGGGCGGTCCGTGCGGATCGTAGACCTCTCCCGACTGGACGAGCTCACGGACGGCGCCGTACGCCGCCTCCCCTTTGCCCTGCGCATCTTCCTCGAAGGGATCTTGCGCCACCTCCCGTGTCCAACCGCTCCCTACCGTGCCGAAGCCGGAAAGCGCGCCGACTTTGCCGACCTTGCTGCGGCGGCGCGCCGCCTTCTCGCGTACGGGGGATTTGCGGAGGCGGGAGAGGCGACGGCGGAGGGCGGAGACGTCCCCTTCTACCCTTCGCGCATCCTCCTTCAAGACTACACGGGAGTTCCCCTCGTCGCCGACTTGGCGGCGCTGAGGGACGCCGTGGCGGAACGGGGCGTAGATCCGCTGCGCGTAAACCCCGTTCTCCCCGTAGACCTCGTGATCGACCACTCCGTGAGCGTCGAAGCGTACGGCACACCCGACGCCCTCGAACGAAACCGCGAAATCGAGTTCGAGCGCAACCGCGAGCGCTTCCGCTTTTTGCGCTGGGCGCAGAACTCCTTCGCGAACTTCCGCGTCGTGCCCCCGGGGAGCGGCATCGTCCATCAAGTAAACCTCGAGTACCTCGCGCGCGTCGTCGAAGTGCGCGGGGAGGACGAACCTTGGGCCTTTTTCGATACGCTCGTAGGCACGGACTCGCATACGACGATGGTGAACGGGCTCGGCGTACTCGGGTGGGGCGTCGGCGGGATCGAAGCGGAGGCCGCCATGCTCGGCCGTCCCCTCGTATACCGCCTCCCGGAAGTCGTCGGCGTAGAGCTCACCGGACGACTCCCCGAAGGGCGAACGGCGACGGACCTCGTGCTCACGCTCACCCACCTCTTCCGCCGCATCGGCGTGGTGGGCAAGATCATCGAATTCACTGGCTCCGGCGTACAAGCCCTGACCGTCGCCGACCGCGCGACGGTGAGCAACATGGCACCGGAGTACGGGGCGACGGCGGCCCTCTTTCCCGTGGACGACGCCACCCTTCGCTACCTCGAACTCACGGGCCGTGCGCCGGAACACGTCGCCCTCGTGCACGCCTACCTCGAAGCGCAGGGAATGTTCGGCGGAGCGGCGCGGGGAGAAAGGCGGTACGCCCTCGAGATCTCCTTCGACCTCGGAAGCGTCGAGGCGACCGTGGCCGGGCCCAAGCGCCCGCACGAGACGGTTGTCCTGCGCGAGGTGCGGGACGCCTTCCGAAGCGCCCTCGAGCGTCCGCGGGAGGCGGACGGATACGGAAAGTCGGGTGCCGAGGCGACACGCGAGGTGGCCTTGGACATAGGTGGGCGTTCCTACGCCCTGCGCCACGGAAGCGTGGTGCTCGCGGCGATCACGAGCTGTACGAACACGTCCAACCCCTCCCTCATGCTCATGGCGGGGCTCGTGGCGAAGAAGGCGCGTGCCTTTGGCCTCCGCGTCCCCGCGTACGTGAAGACTTCGCTCTCCCCCGGGTCGCAGGCGGTCACGCGCTACCTCCGCGAGGCAGGCCTCCTTTCGGCTTTGGAGGAATTGGGCTTCCACGTAGTCGGGTACGGGTGCATGACGTGCATTGGCAATTCCGGTCCCTTGCCGGAGCCTGTGGAGCGGGCGATCCGCGAGGGAGACCTCGTCGTCGCTTCCGTCCTGAGCGGAAATCGGAACTTCGAAGGGCGGATCCACCCGCTGGTCAAGGCGAACTACCTCGCCTCGCCGCCGCTCGTCGTGGCCTTTGCCCTCGCGGGGCGCGTGGACGTGGACTGGGCGACGGAGCCTTTGGGATTTGCCCCGGACGGACGGCCCGTATACCTCCGCGACCTCTGGCCTTCTTCCGAAGAAGTCGAAGAGCTCCTCTTCCGCGTCGTGACCCCCGAGACGTTTCGCGCGGTGTACTCCCGGATTTTCGAAGGCGACGCGCGCTGGCAGGGACTCGACGCCCCCCGGGACGTCCGCTTCGCCTGGGAGGAAGACTCCACGTACATCCGCCGCCCACCCTTCTTCGACGACCTGCCGCCCAGCGCCCCTCCCCTCGAAGACATCCTCCACGCCCGCGCGCTCCTCGTCTTAGGCGACTACATCACGACGGACCACATTTCCCCTGCGGGGACAATCCCTGCCGATTCGCCGGCCGGGCGCTACCTGCAGGAGCGGGGGGTTTCGCCCCGCGACTTTGGCACATACGGGACGCGCCGCGGGAACCACGAGGTCATGGTGCGGGGGACCTTTGCCCACCTTCGCCTTCGCAACGCCCTGGCGGGTGGCAAAGAAGGGGGGATCACCCGCCACTTCCCGAGCGGCGAACTCCTCTCGATCTACGAGGCGGCGGAGCGCTACCGCGCCGAAGGGGTTCCCCTCCTCGTCTTTGCCGGCAAGGCGTACGGGACGGGCTCTTCCCGCGACTGGGCGGCAAAGGGGACCCGGCTTCTCGGGGTGCGGGCCGTGATTGCCGAGAGCTTCGAGCGGATCCACCGGAGCAACCTCGTGGGCATGGGCGTACTCCCGCTGGAACTCCCCCCTGCCACCAGGGTGTCCGACCTCGCGCTTACGGGGGAGGAACTCTTCGACCTCCGCGGCCTCTCCGCGCTCGAACCCCTCGGTACGGTCGAGCTCGTCGTGCACCGTCCGGACGGAACCGCGGACGTATATCTCCTGCGCGTACGCATCGACAGCGACGAGGAACTCCGGGACTTTCGCGAAGGAGGGCTTCTCCCCGCCGTCGCGCGTGAGATCATCCGTTCCCGAGGGTAACGCGCGAGACGCCTCCGTCCCGCCGGTCGGATTTGCGGCCTCGGGCTCCGAAGGGGGAGCCCGAGGACTCCTATTGCATAACTATGCGTCTCTATGTATACTTACATCCATCGACATCGCCTCGCCTCTGCGGGAAATGCGGGGGCGGTCGTCGCGGCGAAAAAAAAGCAGAGTTTCGGATTTCCGACAGGACGGAACGGAAACGGGGGGATCGCGCGTGCTGCGCGGCATTCGGCTGTCCAAGAGGTCGGCGTTTTTGGGGATTCTCGTCTTCGCCCTCGCCTTGGCCCTCGGGGCTTGCGGGAAAGGCCAGGAGGCGGCAAATTCTCCGGGAAGCACGGCGGCAAACGCAGGCGGTAAGGTCTACATCGTGGGGACGGATGCAGCCTACAAGCCGTTCGAGTACGTGAACGACAAGGGAGAAATTGTCGGCACGGACATCGAGCTCATCAAGAAGCTTGCGGAGATCGGGGGCTTCCGCGTGGACATCCGGAACATCGGCTGGGATGCCCTCTTCCAGGCCGTGCAAAACGGCGAGGTGGATATGGCAATTTCCGCGATTACGATCACGGACGAGCGGAAGAAGACCTACGACTTTACGCAGCCGTACTTCGAGGCCCACCAGCTCATCGTATCCCGTGCGGACCATCCCGTAAGGAGCGTCGAGGATTTGAAAAACGGGACCTTCCCCGTCGGCGTGCAAAACGGCACCACGGGGCACGAGGTCGTCAAGAAGATCCTGGGGGACACGAACCCGCGCATCCGCTCCTTCGAAAACACGCCGTACGCCTTGAAAGAGCTCGAGAACGGCGGTGTAGGCGCCGTGGTGGCGGACAACGCCGTCGTGGACCTCTACGTGAAGGAAAACCCCGGCTCCAAGCTCGTCACCGCCGACGATCCCATGTTTGAAAAGGAATACTACGGGATCATGGTGAAGAAGGGGAATGCGGAGCTCCTCAACCTCCTGAATTCCGCGCTCGACAAGGCCAAGAAGCAGGGACTCCTCAAGCAGATCTTCGGCGCGGGCGCCGTCGAATAAGCCTCCCCGTTCCGGGGCCCCGCCCAAGGAGGTTGGACGAACGATCGGTGGGGAACTCGCGCAACTCGCGGCACTGAACTTTCGCTGGGACATCCTCGCCCACTACCAAGACCTCATCGTACGGGGCATCGGCTACACGCTCTTTTTCGCCCTCGCCGGCGAGGCGATCGGCCTCCTCCTCGGCCTCGTCCTCGCCTTTGCCCGTCTTTCCCGCAATCCCTTCGTGCGGGTGCCGGCGTCTGCTTACGTGGACGTGTTCCGCGGCACCCCGCTTTTCGTGCAGATCTTCATCATCCACTTCGCGGTAATCCCGGCAATTTTTGGGGCTTCTCAGGGCCCCGTGGTAAGTGGCGTCGTCGCCCTGGGTCTCAACAGCGCGGCATATGTGGCGGAAATCTTTCGGGCGGGGATCCAGTCCGTGGCGCGCGGGCAGATGGAAGCGGCCCGTTCCCTCGGCCTCACCCACGGACAGGCGATGCGGTACGTGATCTTGCCCCAGGCCCTTCGGCGCGTCCTTCCGCCCCTCACGAACGAGTTCATCGCCCTTCTCAAAGACTCTTCGCTTCTCGCCGCGATTTCCGCGCCGGAACTCACCTTTGCGGCGCGGACGATCCTCGGAGCGACGCTCCGTCCCTGGGAAGCCTTTTTGCCCGTAGCTGCCCTCTACTTCGTCCTGACGACGATCTTCACGCAGGTTTCGTACGCGCTTGAACGGAGGTTTGCCCATGGCCGAAGCGACGAATGAGCACACCCCTTTTGCGACGGCCGAAAAAGCGGCCGGCGGGGACACGCGGGACGTCCTCATTCGCACGGTCCGTCTGAACAAGTGGTTCGGCCGGCAACACGTCCTGCGGGACGTGGACTTCGTCGTGCACCGGGGCGAGGTCGTCGTCGTCATCGGCCCCTCTGGGTCGGGGAAGAGCACGCTCCTCCGCTGCCTCAACGGCCTCGAGACCTTCCAATCGGGAGAGGTGTACGTAGACGGCGTGCCGTTGCACGGCCCGGGGGTAAACCTCGATGCCGTGCGCCGCGAGCTCGGCATGGTCTTCCAGCAGTTCCACCTCTTTCCGCACCTCACCGTGCTCGACAACCTCACGCTCGCCCCGGTACTCGTGCGCAGGCGCCCGCGTCAGGATGCGGAAGAGGAGGCGCTCGCCCTGCTCGACAAGGTAGGTCTGCGGGATAAGGCGCGGGCGTTTCCCGACGAGCTGTCCGGCGGGCAAAAGCAACGCGTCGCCATCGCGCGCGCCCTCATGATGCGGCCCAAGGCGATGCTCTTCGACGAGCCTACGTCCGCCCTCGACCCCGAGATGGTGAAGGAAGTCCTCGACGTCATGCGGGAACTCGCCCGCGAAGGCATGACGATGGTCGTCGTCACCCACGAGATGGGGTTTGCCCGCGAGGTAGGCCACCGCGTGGTCTTCATGGACGAAGGACGGATCGTCGAGGAAGGTGCCCCCGAAGAGGTGTTCAATCGGCCGCGGGAAGAGCGCACGAAGGCCTTCCTCGGCAAGATCCTCCGGATATAGCCGTATCCTCTCCTTTTCGCCTGTACACGTGTGCCCCATCGGCCTCAGAGGAAGAGGAGAAAGAGGATCCCGAAGGCGAGGAAGTTAGCGATCTCGATCACCCCGACGAACGCCGGGGTGATCTTTTGTGAGCGCGGCGTTCCGAGGTCGCGGGCCAAGGCGGGGAGGAAGAGGAGGGCGTAGGTCGGGCGGATGAGGGCGAACACCAGCGGGACGGCGACGTGGTACGCGTGGGAAGCCCAAGCATACGTCGGGTTGCGCCGTTCGCGGAGGAGGCTCTTTACGTACAAACTTGAACCTACGGTCAGGGCGGCGAAGAGGAAGTACCCGTGCCAGGCGTCGGCGGTGAGCGTCCCGGCGCCCGACGTGGCGAGGAGCGGGTAGGGGAGCGACAGGAGGAAGGCCAGGGCGACGTAGGCGGGCATGGCCTTTTCCCGCCCCCGAAGGACCTCCCACGCGTAGACGAGGGCCGAGAGAATCCCTATGGCGAGAAAGCCGTAGAGCACGGGAACGTGGATGAGGGGCGGAAGGAGGAAGAGGATTCCCGCACCGGCGAGAACTCCCCCCCAGACGAGGGCATGCTCTTCGCGGAAGCGGCTTCGGAGGTAGCGGAGCCAGCCGCCCGCGGACAAAAAGAGAAGCCCAAGCCCGAAGGCCAAAGAGACGTTCCAAGCGGACGGGAAGCGGACGAAGCCGACGACGAGGGGCACGAAGAACATAAACCACGCCCCGTGTTCCCGAGGGATGTAGGCGCGTACGGGTAAGGAAGAGCTCGCCACGGACCTCAACTCCGCTTTGGACGGGTGCACGGCCCATCCGTTTCTTGTACGCTGGTTCTCCGGCATAGCCGAACTGGGGAGTCGGGACCATTGTACCACGAGCGGGCGCCGGACGACACGGCGCCCATTTGCTTGTCAGGATTTTATCCGAACAGGACTTGACTTTTCCCCTTCCCTTCGGTATGCTCTCTTCGTCCTGAGCGAAGTGTGGAGGATGGGGTCGGTGGACGAAGAGGAGCGTTTGCGGCGGAAGGTGGAGGTCGGCGAGCTCCTGGACATCTACGGGGAACTTTTGCCTCCGCGCACGCGGGAGCTCCTCGTCCGCTATTACGAAGACGACCTTTCCCTTGCGGAGCTCGCTGCGGAAGCGGGACGGACGCGCCAGTCCGTACACGAGCACCTGCGGCGCGGCGAGGCGCGCCTGCGCGCCTTTGAAGCCGCCCTCGGGCTTCGGCAAAAGAGGGAGCGTCTGCACGCCCTTCGCGCCGCCTTTGCCCGCCTCCTCGCGCAAGTTCCGCCCCCGTTTCGCGGCGAGGGGCAAAGGCTCCTGGAGGAACTCCGCCGTCTCGCGGAAGGAGACGACGATCCCCGAGAAGCGCACAAGACGTCCCGCGTTCCTCCGCCCGCCGGTCCGAGAAGAGGCGCACGGAGAGGCGATGGGGAGAAGGGGTGAAGAGCGGTGTTCGAGGCGCTTACGGAACGGCTTGAGCGGGCGTTTTCCCGCCTGCGTGGCCGGGGCAAGCTGCGCGAAAGAGATGTGGACGAGGCACTCCGGGAAGTGCGCCTTGCCCTCCTCGAGGCGGACGTGAGCGTGGAGGTCGTCCGGGATTTCCTCGCGCGCATTCGGGAGCGCGCCGTCGGTCAGGAGGTTCTGGAGAGCCTCACTCCCGCCCAGCAGGTCGTCAAGATCGTCTACGAGGAACTTGTGCGGCTTATGGGCGAGGCGCGGGAGGACGTGCGCTGGGCGAAGTCGCCGCCCACAGTCGTGTTTCTCGTGGGGCTGCAGGGGACGGGGAAGACGACGACCGCGGCGAAGCTCGCCTACCACTTCCTCCGCGAAGGGCGCTCTCCCCTTCTCGTGGGAGCGGACGTCTACCGCCCGGCGGCGCGCGAGCAACTTGAGACCTTAGGCGCGAAGGCCGGCGTTCCCGTGTACACGCGCCACGACGTGGACGACGCCGTGCGCATCGCCCGCGAGGGCGTCGCGCGTGCGCGCGAAGAAGGACGAGACGTAGTCCTCGTAGATACGGCGGGTCGCCTCCACGTCGACGAAGAGCTCATGGCGGAGCTTGAACGGATGAAGGCGGAGCTCGCCCCGCACGAAATCCTCTTCACCCTGGACGCCATGGCGGGACAGGACGCCGTACGCGTCGCGCGCGAGTTCCACGGGCGTCTGGCGCTCACGGGCGTCGTCGTCACGAAGCTCGACGGCGACAGCCGGGGCGGAGCCGTACTCTCCGTTCGGGCGGTCACGGGAGCGCCCGTGAAGTTCGTGGCCGTGGGGGAAAAGCTCGAAGACCTCGAGCCCTTTTACCCCGACCGCATGGCCCAGAGGATCCTCGGCATGGGGGACATCCTCACGCTCATCGAAAAGGCCGAGCGCGAGCTCGACGAACGGCGCGCCGCCGAACTCGAGCGCAAGATGCGCGAGGCGACGTTCGACCTCGAGGACTTCCTCGAGCAGCTCCGGAGCCTTCGGCGCATGGGTCCTCTGGAGGAACTCCTCAAGCTCATTCCCGGTGTAGGCGGTGCGCTTCGCGGGGTGAGCGTGGACGAGCGCGAGCTTCGCCGTCTCGAGGCGATCATCCTCTCCATGACGCCGGAAGAACGCCGCCGCCCGGAGATCGTGAACTACAGCCGCCGGAAGCGCATCGCCCGGGGGAGCGGTACGTCCGTGCAGGACGTCAACCGCCTCCTCAAGCAGTTCGAGACGATGCGCAAGCTCATGAAGCAGATGAGCCGCGGCGCGGGCAAGAAAGGTCGCCTTCCCGACGTGGGAGATTTGGGCGACCTGAGCGGCCTTCTCGGAGGGGCAGGGGGATTTCCCTTTGCTGGCGGCAAGAAGGCCAAGCGCAAATTCTGGCGTTAGCTCACGCCTACCGGGCGTGCGCCGCCGATTTCGCGCCGAAACCGAAAAGGAGGCATGTGTCGTGCTCAAGATCCGCTTGCGTCGCATGGGGCGCAAGAAGCGCCCGTTTTACCGCGTGGTCGTTTCCGAGGCCTCCTCGCCGCGGGACGGCCGCTTCGTCGAGGAAATCGGCATCTACGATCCGCTCACCGAACCGGAGACCGTGCGCATCGACGTCGAACGCGCCCTCTACTGGCTGGAACACGGCGCCCAGCCTACGGAAACGGCGCGGAGCCTGCTCCGCAAGGCGGGTGTTCTCAAGGCCTACCACGAGCGGCGGAAGGCGCGCAAGGCGGAAGTCCGGGGCACCCAAGGTTGAGGCGGCGCCGATTCTCCGAGGAGGCTGAGGACGTGCCGGAGGAATCCAAGTCGCGCGGGCAAAGCGGGTACGCGCGCGTAGGTCGCATCGTCGCCCCGCACGGGATTCGCGGCGAAGTTCGCGTCCTGCCGTCTACGGATTTTCCCGCAGAGCGCTTTCGCCCTGGACGCACGCTCTACCTCGCCGGGCGGCAGGTGTCGAACCCGGAGGATTCCGACCTCCGCCCGCTCGAAGTCGTCCGCGCCCGCGCGAGCGGAACCGTGTACCTCCTCGCCTTTCGGGGCATCGAGGACCGAAACGCCGCGGAGGCGCTCCGCGGCCGCGATCTCTACGTGCGCCGCGACGAACGCCCCGCCCTCCCCGAGGGGACGTACTACGTAGACGAAATCGTGGGTCTGCGCGTGCTCGACGAGGCGGGGAGGGAGGTAGGCGTGGTTTCCGAAGTCCTTTCCTACGCGGCAAACGACGTGTGGGTGGTGCGCCGACCCGGCAGGCCCGACATCCTTCTCCCCTTCGTTTCGGAGGTCGTGCGCGAGGTGTCCCCCGCGGAAGGGTACGTTCGCGTGCGGCTCCTACCCGGTCTTCCGGGGCTCGAAGACGAGGAGGTTCGGGGGTCGTGAGCGTTCGCGAACCCGTTCCCCTCATCGTGGACGTCCTCACCCTCTTCCCCGAGGTTTTCCCTCCGGTGTTCGGGGCGAGCATCCTCGGTCGCGCCCAGCGAGAAGGACGGTTTTCTCCCCGCATCGTCGACATCCGCGACTTTGCCGAAGACCGCCACCGGACCGTGGACGACGAGCCGTACGGGGGCGGAAGTGGCATGGTCCTCAAGGTGGAGCCGATCTTTCGCGCCCTCGTCCACGTCTTGGGCGGGGAGGAAGCCTTCGAACGCTGGGCGGAGCTCCCGAAGCCCGAACGCCGTCCGCCGGTGATCCTCCTCACCCCCCAGGGGCGTCCCTTCACGCAGTCCGAAGCCCGACGCCTCGCGAACTTCGACCGCCTCGTCTTCCTCTGCGGTCACTACGAGGGCGTGGACGAGCGGGTGCGCGAGCACCTCGTGAGCGAGGAGCTTTCCCTAGGGGACTTCGTCCTCACGGGCGGGGAACTTGCGGCGATGGTCGTCGTCGACGCGGTCGTACGCCTGCGCCCGGGGGTTTTGGGGAACGAAGCTTCCCCTGCAGAAGAATCCTTTTCCGAGGGCCTCTTGGAGTACCCGCAGTACACGCGTCCTCCGGAATTCCGAGGTTGGACGGTGCCGGACGTCCTGCGCTCCGGCAACCACGGGGAGATCGCCCGCTGGCGGAAGCGGGAAAGCCTCCGTCGGACGCTCGAACGGCGTCCGGACCTCCTTTTGGGCCGGGCGTTTTCTCTCGAAGAGGTAGAACTTCTGGCGGACATCGCCCGGTCTTCGCCGGAGCTTGCCGCGCGTGTGCGCGCCCTCGCCCTTCCCCCGCTTCCGCCGAAGAGGCGCCGCGGCGGTCCCGAACGACCTTGGGCGTTTTCTTGAGGGACCACTCCGTGCGGCGGACGGTGCATCCGCCGGACGCCCGGACGCGGGCATCGGACTGCGAACCCCGCGTTCTTTGCGGGATGCGGAGTTCGCATTTGCTCCGGGCCGAAAAACGGCGTACAATCGCAAGGAAGAGCCTCGTGGTCGCACCGCATTCACCGATTCCAAGGATCGCCGCCAATTGGGCGGCGGTCGTTTCCGGCGTACGTCGGCCGTGTGACGTCGGTAAAGGAGGGATTTTCCCGTGCACCCCATTCTCGAGCGGTTGACGAAGGAGCAACTCAAGAAAAACGTCCCCCACTTTCGCCCGGGGGACACGGTTCGTGTCGCCGTCCGCGTCGTAGAAGGCGGAAAGGAACGCACACAGATGTTTGAAGGTGTGGTGATCAAGCGCCAAGGTCGGGGGATCGCCGAGACGTTTACCGTGCGCAAGATTTCCTACGGCGTCGGGGTCGAGCGCACGTTCCCGCTCCACTCGCCCAACGTCTTGTCCGTGGAGGTCGTTCGTTACGGGAAGGTCCGCCGGGCGCGTCTCCACTACCTCCGGGAGTTGCGGGGGAAGGCCGCCCGCATCAAAGAGAGAAAGCCCAAGCCGTGGGAGATCGCTTCGGCGGCGCCGGGCACCGAGACGGAGGGTGCTTCGGATCGTGGGGAGGGCGCGAAGGCGTAAGGTTCCTTTGCCCTCGTGCGCGTGCGGAGACGCCCGGGCGAGTTCGCGATGGGCGGGATAGGAGGCAGGTCGGTGGACGGGGAAAAGGGACGAGCGGCGGACGTCGTCTCCATCGGAGGGAAGGAGATCGCGTCGCGGTCGGAAACGCGGCGCGGCGGGGAGCTTTGGGAGTGGGGGAAGGCGATCTTCGTCGGGCTCCTCCTCGCCCTGTTCGTTCGGACGTTCCTCTTTCAGCCGACGATCGTGGAAGGGGACTCGATGGCGGAGACGCTCAAACCCCACGAGCGCGTGCTCGTAAACCGCTTCATCTATCACTTCGTTCCCATTCGTCGCGGCGACATCGTGGTCTTTCACGGCATAGGCGGCAAGGAGCTCATCAAGCGGGTAATCGGGTTGCCCGGCGACCGCATCGAGATGCGCCACGACGTCCTGTACGTGAACGGCCAACCCGTTGAGGAACCGTATCTCGCCGAGAACCTCCGTACCTGGGCGGAAAAGGAAAAGCTCCTGGGCTTTTCGCCTCCGCGGCCGTTCACCGAGGACTTTCCCGAAGTCCAGGTACCGCCGGGGAAGCTCTTCGTCCTCGGCGACAACCGTCCCGCCAGTTCGGACAGCCGTTTCTTCGGCTTCATTTCCGTCGACGATCTCGTGGGAAGGGCCGACCTCGTATACTGGCCCTTGGACCGCATTCGCTGGCTCGGCGGGTCCTGAGGCGTCCGATAGGGTAGGGTGGGAGGGAAGGGCGTGTCGGGCACGATTCAGTGGTACCCCGGACACATGGCACGGGCGGAGCGGGAACTCCGGGAGCGGGCGGCGCTCGTGGACGTCGTCCTCTTCCTCGTGGACGCGCGAATCCCGCGGTCGTCGTCTGCCCACCCTCGGGTGGAAGCCGCCCTTGCCGGACGGCCTACGCTTCTCGTGCTCGCCAAGGCGGACCTCGCCGACCCGCAGGCGACGGAGCAGTGGGTTCGCTGGTTTGCCCGACGTGGGCGGACGGCCGTTCCGTTTTCCGCCCGCTCTTCCCGTGGCGTCGCCTCCCTCGTACGCCACATCTTTTCGGCCGCTTCGGCGCGCGGCGGACGTCCGCCGCGCGTTGCCGTCGTCGGCATGCCCAACGTAGGGAAGTCGACGCTCGTCAACCGTCTCGTCGGCCGACGCGCGGCCCGGGTCGGGAGCCTCCCCGGCGTCACGCGGGGCATTCAGTGGCTTCGCGGACCGGAAGGGCTTCTCGTCCTCGACACGCCCGGGATTTTGCCTCCCCGGTTGGACGACCAGGAGTCGGCCCGGCGCCTTGCCCTTCTCGGGCTTGTCCGCGAGGAGCGCGCCCCGCGAGAAGTCCTCGCCGACCTCGCCTTTGCCCTCTTGCGCGGGCGGTACCGCGATCGGCTCGAGGCGCGCTACGGTCCCTTTTCTCCCCAAGCTCTCGAAAGCTCTGGGACCTTTTACCGCGCCCTGGCGGAACGCCTACACTTCCTCCTTCCGGGAGGAGAAGCGGACGCGGACCGCGCCATGCGCCACGTTCTTCGGGAGATCCGCGAGGGCCGCTTTGGGCCCATGACTTTGGAATGGCCGGAAGAGGAGAGCGGAGGCACGGAAGGGGGAGGGCCGTGATCGAACTCCAGGAAATTCCCTTAGGTTTCGGTCGGCGTTCCCCGGCCGAGCTGCGCCTCGTGTACGCAGCGATGCTCGCCCACGAACTCCCCTATTGGGAGCGCGGCCTCCTGGTGGCGGGCGTAGACGAGGCGGGGAGGGGCCCCCTCGCCGGTCCCGTTGCCGCCGCCGCCGTCGTCCTCGATCCCGAGCGGCCGCTCTACGGCGTGGATGACTCTAAGCGCCTCTCTCCCGCACACCGCCGCGCCCTCCTCCCGCGGATCTATCGTCTCGCCCGCGGCGTAGGAGTCGGGTTTGCCGAGGCGGACGAAGTCGACCGCTGGGGGATCGCGGAGGCTACGCGCATCGCCATGCGCCGCGCGCTGGCAGCCCTCCCCTTCGTCCCGGACGTCGTTCTCGTGGATGCCTTTCCGCCGAAGAGCGGGTTGCCCGAGGTACCCCTCGTGCGCGGGGACCGGCGGAGCGCTTCGATCGCGGCGGCGAGCGTGGTCGCCAAAGAGCTTCGCGACCGCCGGCTGCGCGCTTACGGCGGCCTCTATCCACACTACGGGTTCGAACGCCACGTCGGCTACGGTACGGAGGCCCACCGGGAGGCGCTCGTGCTCCACGGTCCTTCCGCCGTGCACCGCCGTTCGTTCCTCCGAAACATCGTCTGGTCGGCGGATCGTGCGGGAGACGACGGGGCTGAGGGGGAAGTGCCCCATGCGCGCCTTTGAAACCGGCCGCCTCGGCGAAGCCCTCGCTCGCCGCTACCTCGAGGAACGCGGGTACCGCATCGTGGGGCAGAACATCCGCTTCCGCTTCGGAGAAATCGACCTCGTGGCGACGAGAGACGACTACCTCGTCTTCGTCGAGGTAAAGACGCGGCGTCGGGAGGGGAACTTTGGGACGGGCCGCGAAGCGGTCACCCCGCGGAAGTCTTCGCGCCTCGTACGCCTCGCCCAGGCGTACGTTCTCCGGTACGGGTGCGACGGGCGGCGGATCCGCTTCGACGTGATCGAGGTGGTTCTCGACGTTCGCCGGCGAAAGGCGCGGGTTCTCCATCTCCCCAATGCGTTCGAAATGTGAGGTCGCCTTTTCAGACAGAACGTGCGCCCAACGGCACGCGGAAAACGGGCGGAGGAAGAAAGGGGAAGCGAGGGTGGACGTCTTTGAAGCCATTCGCACGCGGCGGAGCGTGCGCAAGTTCAAACCCGATCCGGTGGAGGAAGAAAAGATCGCCAAAATCCTCGAAGCGGCGACGTGGGCGCCCAACCACGGGCTGACGCAGCCGTGGCGGTTTTTCGTCCTCACGGGGGAGGGGAGAAGGCCCCTCGGCCGGTTGTTCCGCGAACTCCGACGCCGAGAAATGGCCGATCCGGATACGCCGGAGAACCAAGAAATCCTCCGGCGCGAAGAGGAAAAGCCGTTTAAGGCCCCCGTCGTGATCGTCGTCGCCGTAGAGCCCAAGGACGAACCCGGCGTAATCCCCCAGGAAGAGCGGTCCGCGGTGAGCGCGGCGGTGCAAAACATGCTCCTCGCCGCCCACGCCCTCGGTTTGGGGGCAAAGTGGAAGACGGGGAAGCGCGCCTACCACCCGTACGTCGCCCGCTTTTTCGGGCTGAGCGATCGGGCGGAGATCGTGGGCTTTATCGACGTCGGCTACCCGCGGGAAGTCCCCCCGCCCCCGCCCCGCGACCCGTACACCGTGTACACGAAGTGGATTTCCGAGGACCTTCCGTACGACCGCGTGCCGCCGCTCGCCCGCAAGGAAGAGACGGATGCCGACGGAGAAGGGAGTTCCCCCGTTCGCGCCACGGTCCTCGGGGGAGGAATCTCCTCCACGGCCGACGAAGAAGAGTAGCAAAGCGGCGCGGGAGGGGTGGGGTGTGGCGGCCGGGGGACGTTCGGAGGGATTTGCCCGCATTCGCAGCGCGGCCGTCGTCGGAATCGAAGCCTATCCGGTCGACGTCGAGGTGTCCCTTGCGCGCGGGCTTCCCGCCTTCGACCTCGTGGGTCTACCCGGAAACGCGACGCGGGAGGCGCGGGAGCGCGTGCGCGCCGCGTTGGGAAATTCCGGGTTTCCCTTCCCCCTGGCGCGGATCACGGCAAACCTCGCCCCCGCGGACCTTCCGAAGACGGGGAGCCACTGGGACCTGCCCTTGGCCGTAGGGATTCTCGTCGCGTCGGGCGGCGTGCGGCCGCTGGCCCGGCTGGACGACGTGGCGTTTCTCGGAGAACTGTCGCTCGACGGAACGCTTCGACCCGTGCGCGGGATCCTCGCCTTTGCCCAGGCGGTGCGACGCGCAGGCGTCGAAGCGTTTGTCCTTCCTGCGGAAAACGAGCGAGAGGCGCGCCTGCTCGGTCTCACCGCGTTTCTCGCCCGAAACCTCGCGGAAGTTGCGGCCTTTCTCGAACGTCCGCGGAACTTCGTGAGCTACAAGGGAGGTTCGGACGAAGCGGCGGACGCCGAAGGAGAGGCCGGGGACTATGCGGACGTATACGGGCACGAAGACGTCAAGCGGGCCCTCGTCGTCGCTGCGGCCGGATTTCACAACGTACTCCTCGTCGGCCCTCCGGGCTCGGGGAAGACGATGCTCCTCGAACGCCTCGGCACCATCCTCCCACCCCTCACGCCGGAGGAATCCCTCGAAGTCTCCACGATTTACGACGTCGCCGGCCTTCTCAACGGTTCGGGGCTTCTTCGGAGGCGCCCTTTCCGCGCCCCGCACCACACGATCTCTCCACAAGGTCTCGTAGGCGGGGGCTCCGTTCCCGTACCCGGGGAGGTGACGCTCGCCCACCGGGGCGTCCTCTTTCTCGACGAACTCCTCGAGTTTCCGCCGCGCCTCCTCGATCTCTTGCGCCAACCTCTCGAGTCCGGAGAGGTGGTGTTGGCGCGGGCGCGGGCGCGCGTGCGTTACCCCGCGCGATTTCTCCTCGCCGCGGCGACGAACCCATGCCCTTGCGGGTACTTCGGTTTCGAGGACGAGGTGCACGCGTGCCGGTGTACCTCGCAAGAAGTCGGGCGGTACCGGAACCGCCTTTCGGGACCCCTCAAAGACCGCTTCGACATCCTCCTCGAGGTACCGCTCCCCCGGTACCGGGATATCCTCGACCGCAGGCGTACGGAAACTTCTGCGGAAATGGCCGAGCGCGTACGCGAGGCGGCGGCGCGTGCCGCACGGCGGCTTCCCGACCTTCCCCTGCCGGCCAACGGATTTCTCGGCCCCCGGGAGGTGGCCCAGGTCGTCCCCTTGTCGCCTCCCCTTCGCGCCTTTCTCCAGGAGCTCCTCGTGGGGTTGGGGCTTTCCGCCCGTGCCGTACACAAGCTCCTCAAGGTCGCGCGCACGATCGCCGACCTCGAGGGCGAGGAGAACGTAGGCGAAGCCCACCTCCTCGAGGCAGCGGCCTTGCGCCGGGAGGTGATCTGAACGGTCTATACGGCAAGCGGAGCAAAATCGCACGCTCGAGAAATCGAGAGCGCGGCGAGATTTTGTTTTTGGGATGCATAGGGCCCCTGTGGACCCACTCTTCGACAAACTTTTACTTGACATTAAGTATGAAATGCGTTATGTTTGATGCCGTACCTTATGCATGAGAAACGTTGTCCGTCCGCGCTATCGGAGATGCGCGAGAGGGTTCTGAGATCGTGTCCTGCGCCGCGGCCGCGGCGATCCCTTTGGGACACAGGGGGCGGTTCGCGGGAAGGGCGAGGGAGACGTCGGAAGAGGACGGGCGACGGACGATCCCGTATTCCGCAGCGCGGGACCTCGAACTTGAGAAACGGGCTTCAGAAACGGGAACAGGTACGGGACGGAAACAAGCCCAGAAGTGAGGTAGGGAAGAGGAGAAGAGGAAAGGAAATGAAAGGAAATGCGTAAACGGTTACTCGTCGTTTGGCGGTTGCTTTGGGGGTGACCGGGGTGGAAGTGTTCGCGCGGGACATGGGGGAAGACTCCCTCCGAAACGACTCCTTTCGCCTCACGTTCATGACGACGGCGAACCTTTCGGGTGTGCCCGTACGCAAGGGGTCGCGCGTTTCCGAAGAAGGGGTGGCGTACGGAGAGCGGAAGGGCGATTCCGACGGAGAGGGCTTCGAAGAGGACGAGGAGTTGGAGCGGCTTATCTTGGAAATCGTCCGCCTGCGCTTCGAGCTTTTGAAGCTCGCAGAGTCGACGCGTTCCCTCACCGACCCGGAGATCGTCCGTCTGAGCCGCCTGCTTGACGAAAAATTCAACCGTCTCTAGGAAATCCCGAAGTTGGGACGTGCTGGATTTCTTTGCGCGATTTGTGGTAGAATGAATTCGGCATAGAGAGAGCCATTTGCGGCAAGGCTTTGGGTGGAGGTGGTAGCCATGCGGTCCGTATTTACGCGCGTTCCCGAGGAAGACGCGCAGATTGCCTGGCAGAAGCAGGTGATCGGCGAGGAATTTCGCGAACTCGTCGGTAAGAGGTACTTCCGCTTCGCGGGACGCAAGGGGATTCTGAATGCAGAAGAACTCGAGGCGATGCTCGAACGCCGCCGCGAGCGGGAAGGAAAGAAAAAGGTGTTCGAGGAGCGCATTTTTTGAAAGCGCTCTCGCAGAGATTCGGAAGGAAAAGGGGCCGGCCGTGAGCCGGCCCGCATGTTTTCCAGGGAAACGAAGGGTCGGCGGAGGGAAACCGGGTGACGGAAGCGGATCTCCTCGCGGCCGCGGTATTGCACGGCGTACACGGCGTAGGGCAGAGGCGTCTCTGGCGGGTGTACGAGCTCCTTTCCGGCGCCTTTCACCTCCTCTGCACCCGGGAGGGGTGGGAGCGGGTGCGCGCAGGGCGTGCCCTTCCTGAGGATGTCCTACGGGCGGCGGAGGAGCATTTTGCACGCATTTGCGGCGGAGGGGAGGTCCCACCGAAACCTCGAGATGTGCGCATCCTGTGGTGGGGCGATTCGGAATACCCTCGGGGACTTCGGGAGATCTCCGACCCTCCCTTCCTTCTCTACGCCCGCGGCGACCTCGACGCGCTCGCGCTTCCCCCGGTAGCTGTGGTAGGGACCCGGAGGCCTACGGCTTACGGCCTCCTCGTCGCCGAACGGTTCGCCGCGGGTTTTGTCGCCGAGGGGGCCGCGGTCGTAAGCGGCATGGCCTTCGGGATCGACGCTGCGGCGCACCGCTCGGCCTTACGGGCCCGAGGCCGGACGGTCGCCGTCCTCGCCTCCGGGGTGGACGTGCCGACGCCGGCGGCGCACCGGCGGCTGTACGAGGAAATCCTCGCAGGGGGAGGGCTCGTCCTCTCCGAAATGCCTCTCGGAACGGCGGCGGAGCGCGGCCTTTTCCCCCTGCGAAACCGCCTTTTGAGCGGCGTAAGTCGCGCCGTCCTCGTCGTGGAGAGCCGCCCCCGCGGCGGAGCGATGCTCACCGCGGAGTGGGCGCAAACACACGGCCGTCTCCTCTTCGCGGTTCCCGGGCCCGTGTTTTCTCCCGCAAGCGAGGGGCCGAACCGCCTTCTCGCCGCGGGAGCCCGTCCCGCCCTCTCCCCGGGCGAAGTCCTCGCGCACCTTTCGTCCGAGAGCCCGGGAGAATTCCGCCCTTCCTCGCAGGCCGAGGGAGCGTTTCGCCCTCCGCCCCCGCAAGACAAAGAAGCGGGTGCCGCACCCGAGTCGCCGTCCGCCCGCCGTGCGTTTGCCCCGGAAGAGCAGGCGATTCTCGCCCGGCTCGGCGCGGCGCCTCGAACGATAGAAGAGCTCCTCCGCGAACTCTCCTTGGAGCCATCGGCGCTTTACGCCCTCCTCATCCGCCTCGAACTTGCGGGGCTCGTCCGGCGGCTTCCCGGCGGGCGCTACGCCCGCGCGGAGGAGAAGTAGCCGGATACGCGCGCGTTTCTGCCGCTTTGCGCGATTGACAAACGGAATCCCCCCTTTCATAATTAGGTGTGAATTTTTTTCCGGTACGCGCGCGTACACCTAGGGTGAACGACCGTAGCTCCGTCAAGGAGGATGGGCGTCTTTGGGAGAGGCGTTGGTCATCGTCGAGTCGCCGGCCAAGGCCAAGACGATTGCGAAGTTCCTCGGGCGCGGCGTGCGCGTCGTGGCGTCCATGGGCCACGTACGCGACCTACCGAAGAGCCAGCTCGGGGTAGACATCGAAAACGGGTTCACCCCGAAATACATCACGATCCGCGGGAAGGGGCAGGTGCTCAAGGAACTCAAGGAGCGCGCGAAAAAGGCGGAGAAGATCTACCTCGCCTCCGACCCAGACCGCGAAGGTGAGGCGATCGCCTGGCACCTCGCCCAGTACCTCGGCCTCGACCCCAATTCTCCGATTCGCGTCGTCTTCCACGAAATCACGAAGCCGGCGGTGCAGGCGTCCTTTCGCGAACCGCGGGCTATCGACCAGCGGCTCGTAGACGCGCAGCAGGCGCGCCGGATTCTCGATCGCCTCGTGGGATACAAGCTCTCGCCTCTTCTCTGGCAAAAGGTCAAGCGCGGGCTTTCGGCGGGGCGCGTGCAGTCTGCGGCCCTCAAGCTCGTCGTCGACCGGGAGCGAGAAATTGAGGCGTTCGTTCCCGAAGAGTACTGGACCCTCACGGCCTACCTGCGGGCGGGCGAAGGGGAGTTCTCCGCGGAATTCGTGGGCTTCGGCGAAGACAAGGTCCCCCTTCGTTCCCGGGAGGACGTGGACGCCGTCCTCCGGAAACTCGAGGGTGCGGAGTTCGTCGTCGCCGCCGTGGAGACGAAGCCGCGTCGGCGCTCGGCGCCGCCGCCGTTTACGACGAGCACGCTGCAACAGGAAGCCTCTAAGCGCTTGGGCTTTCGTCCGGCGCGCACGATGCGCGTGGCCCAAGAGCTCTACGAAGGTCTTCCCGTAGGCGACGAGGGCCCTGTGGGTCTCATCACCTACATGCGCACGGATTCCACCCGCCTTTCTCCCCTTGCCGTCGAGGCGGGCCAGGCCTTCATCCGCGAGACGTACGGTTCGGAATACGTGGGGCAGGTGAGCGCGGGCAAAAAGCGCGAGAACGTCCAGGACGCCCACGAGGCAATTCGCCCTACGGACGTCCGGCGGACGCCGGAAGCCGTAAAGCCGTACCTCTCTCGCGACCAGTACCGCCTGTACAAGCTCATCTGGGAGAGGTTCGTGGCGAGCCTCATGGCTCCGGCGGTGTACAACGCTACGAGCGCCACGCTTGCCGCGGGAGAGGCGCGCTTTCGGGCGAGCGGGTCCGTCCTCGTCTTCCCCGGTTTCCTCCGGGTGTACGCGGACGTAAAGGAAGACGCCGCCGAAAAGGAAAGGGAAGAGGAACGCTCCCTGCCGCCCCTCGCCGCAGGGGAACGTCTCGAACTCCTTCGCTTCGAGCCCAAGCAGCACTTCACCCAACCGCCCGCGCGCTACACGGAAGCGCAGCTCGTCAAGGCCATGGAGGAACTCGGAATTGGACGCCCGAGTACCTACGCCCCCACCCTCGAAACCCTGACGAAGCGGCGCTACGTGGTCCTCGAAGATCGCCGCCTCCGTCCTACGGAACTCGGGCGCCTGGTCACGGAGCTCCTCGAGGGGCACTTCCCGGAAATCGTCGACGTAGGCTTTACCGCCAACCTCGAGTCCCAGCTCGACCAAATCGAGGAGGGTAAGCTTCCGTGGCGCCGGGTGCTCGAGGAGTTTTACGCGTGGTTTTCCGAACGCCTTCGGGAGGCCGAACGCACGATCGCCCGCGTCGAACTCGCGCCGCAGTACGCGGGGGAAAATTGCCCCGTGTGTGGACGCCCGCTCGTCATCAAGGAAGGCAGGTACGGGCCCTTCTTGGCCTGCTCCGGCTACCCCGAGTGCACGTACACCCGCCCGCTCCTTAAGTCCCTGGACATCCCATGCCCCAAGTGCAAGCAGGGGGTGCTCGTGGAACGCCGGAGTCGCAAGGGGCGGGTGTTTTACGGGTGCAGCCGCTACCCGGAGTGCGACTTCGTCGTGTGGCAAAAGCCCGATCCCACCCCTTGTCCCGTATGCGGCGGCCTCCTCGTCATCGAGCGCAACGGTCGACTCCGCTGCACTTCCTGTGGGGCCACGTTCACCCGAGAGGAGCTCGAACGGGGCAAAGCTCCGGAGGTGGAGAGCCCGGAACGCCCCCTCATCTCAGAAGGAGCGCACACCGACGAGGCGCGCGAAGCCCTTTCGGCGGGATCGCCGGAGGGGAGAAAGGGTTCGGCAAAGCGGAAGGGTTGAGCTTGGGGAGCCGTAGGGAGTTCGATCGCTCGGCCCGCGTCCGCCTGCGTCCCCGCGGGGGGAGTCCGGTTCGGGGAAGCGTCAAACCTGAATCCTCGGGTACGAAAAGCGTGAAACAACCGGAGATCGAGAAAACGAGATCTCTCCTCTCGGATCTTGCATTGGATTCGGAACTGTGATACGATTTGTCTACGGAGGCGGGACACGTGAGGCGAGATCTCGAGCTTTGGCGCACGCGTTTTCTCCACGCCCTCCGGTACGAGCGCGGGCTTGCCCCGCGCACGGTGCGCGCGTATGGAACGGACGTGGCCGATTTTCTCGCCTTCCTTCGCGCGGTGGGCGGCGATCCGGGAGGAGAATCCCCCTCCCCATCCGGGGAAGGCGAGGCTCCGTCCGGTACGTCCATCGGATTCCCTGGAGAACCCCGGGAAACTCGGACGTTGGCCCGGCGTTACGTCCGGCAGATGCTCGAGCGCGGACGTAGCCGGACCACGGTGGCGCGGCGCCTCGTGTCCTTGCGGGCGTTTTTCGCCTACCTCGTAGACCAAGGTGTCGTGGAAAGCAATCCCTTCCTCGGAATCAAGCCCCCCAAGCCGGGGAAGCGCCTCCCCAAGGTGCTCGCCCCGTCGGAAGTCCGCCGGATGCTCGAAGCGCCCGATCCGCGCTCACCCGTGGGGCTCCGCGACCGCGCGCTTTTGGAAACGCTGTACTCCTCGGGGGCACGTGTGGGGGAGGTCGTCGGCCTGCGCGTCGGAGACCTGGACCTTCGGGAAGGCAAGGCCCGCGTCCTCGGCAAAGGGGGAAAAGAGCGCTTGGTTCCTCTGGGAAGGTATGCCGTAGAGGCGCTCGACCTCTACCTCGTCGCGGGACGGCCTAGGCTTTTGGGCGATCGCGAAGACCTGGGGTACGTCTTCTTGAGCGTTCGCGGTCGGCCGTTGGGGGATCGCGACGTGCGGCGTATCGTAGAACGTACGGCGCTCGGAGTGCTGGGCGCGGAACCGGTTACACCTCACACCTTCCGCCACACCTTTGCCACGCACCTGCTCGACGGGGGGGCGGATCTCCGCACGGTACAGGAGCTTCTCGGCCACGCGAGCATTGGCACGACGCAAGTCTACACCCACGTATCCCAAGCACGGCTGCGGGAAACGTACAGGCGGACGCATCCGCGCGCGTAGGAGGTGATGGGGTGCGCATTCACGGTACGACGATCGTCGCCGTGCGCAAGGACGGAAGGGCCGCTATGGCCGGCGACGGGCAGGTGACCTTCGGTCAGGCGACGGTCCTCAAGCACGGGGCGCGCAAGGTACGTCGGCTGTACGGAGGTAAGGTGCTCGCCGGCTTTGCCGGTGCCGTCGCCGATGCGATTACCCTCTTCGAACGCTTCGAGGGCAAACTCGAGGCCCACCACGGGAACCTCGCCCGCGCCGCCGTCGAGCTTTCCAAGGAATGGCGAACGGACCGTTACCTCCGGCGTCTGGAAGCGCTCCTCGTCGTCGTGGACCGCGAGGCGATGTTTCTCCTCTCGGGAAGCGGGGAGGTGCTCGAGCCCGACGACGGAATTCTCGCCGTCGGCTCCGGGGGAGCCTACGCCCTCGCCGCCGCCCGGGCCCTCATGCGCAACGCTCCCGATCTCACCGCGGCGGACATCGCCCGGAAGTCCCTCGAAATCGCCTCCGAGATCTGCGTGTATACGAACGACCGCATCGTCGTCGAGGAGCTCGGGTAGGAGACGTCGGTCGGGTGTCGCGCGCGGACGGCGGTGTCCCCTCGTCCGCCCTGGAAGGGATCGGAGCGCCTACGTGACAAAACATGTCGAAGCGGGAGGAGTCGGTTCCCGTGAGTGAACGCGAACTCACCCCCCGGCGCATCGTGGAGGAGCTCGACAAGTACATCGTTGGCCAGCGGGCGGCGAAGCGGGCCGTCGCCGTAGCCCTGCGCAATCGCTACCGCAGGAGCCTCCTGCCGCCGGAACTTCGCGAAGAAATCGCCCCGAAGAACATCCTCATGATCGGCCCCACGGGTGTGGGGAAAACGGAAATCGCCCGGCGACTCGCGCGCATCGTAGGCGCCCCTTTCGTGAAGGTAGAGGCGACGAAGTTCACGGAAGTCGGCTACGTCGGCCGCGACGTGGAGTCCATGGTGCGGGATCTCGTGGATACGGCGGTGCACATGGTGCGGGCGCGCAAGGTGGAGGCCGTTCGCCGGCGCGCGGAACTCCTCGCCGAGGAACGGCTCGTGGATCTCCTCACGGGCGGACCTAGGGTGCAGAGGGAGTTCCGCAACCCTTTGGAGGTCCTCTTCGGCGGTGGTGAGGCCCCGCGCGAACGGGTACAAGACGCTGCGAACGAGGAGGCGCGTCGCAACGTGCGCGAGGCGCTGCGCGCCGGCCGGATGGAGGACGTCCTCGTGGAGGTGGAGGTCGAAGAGGAAGGGAATGCCTTCTTGTTCGACTGGTTTCAAGGCCAGGGGCTCGAGCAGATCGGCATGAACATGCAGGAGATGCTCCGCAGCATGTTTCCCCGCCGCACGAAGCGGCGCAAACTCACCGTCCGCGAGGCACGCCCCCTCCTCATTCAAGAGGAGGCGCAAAAGCTCATCGACATGGACGAGGTGCGGGACGAGGCGCTTCGCCTAGCGGAAGAGCACGGGATCATCTTTCTCGACGAGATCGACAAGATCGCGGGGCGGGAGGGGAGCGTAGGTCCGGACGTCTCCCGCGAGGGCGTACAGCGGGACCTCCTCCCGATCGTGGAGGGGTCTACGGTGATGACCAAGTACGGTCCTGTAAAGACGGACTTCATCTTGTTCATCGCCGCAGGCGCCTTCCACACCGCAAAGCCGAGCGACCTCATTCCCGAACTCCAGGGGCGGTTTCCCGTGCGCGTCGAGCTTGAACCCCTCACGGAAGAGGATTTTGTGCGGATCCTCACGGAGCCCGAAAACGCCCTCATCAAGCAGTACACCGCCCTTTTGGCCACCGAGGGGGTTACCCTGGACTTCACAACTGATGCAATTCGCGCAATTGCTCGTTTGGCGGCAGAAGTGAACGCCCATACTGAAGACATCGGGGCGCGGCGCCTCTACACCCTTCTGGAAAAGCTCCTCGAGGACGTTTCCTTTGAGGCTCCCGAACTTCGGGGCCAGACCGTTCCCATCACGGAAGCCTACGTCCGGGAAAAGCTCGGTCCGCTCGTCGAGCGCAGGGATTTGAGCCGCTACATCTTGTAATAGCGAGAAAGCCTCTAAAGCAAATGCCGATGTTGCCGATGCTATCGGGCGGTGGCGGAATCCCGGCGATTGGGCAAAACTTGTAAGCGAGTAAAGGGGGTTCAACCGATGAGCCTGCTGCAAAAGGTGCGAAAGATCAACCGACTTCTTCAGACGTCTGCCACTACGCACGTAAACTTTCACGAGATGGCCGAAGTCCTCCGGGACACGATCGAGGCCAACGTGTACATTTTGAGCCGCAAGGGGAAGGTGCTCGGGTACTCCCTGCACCACGAAATCGAAAACGAGAGGATGAAGGAAATCCTCTCCGAGCGCCGCTTCCCCGAGTGGTACAACGAAGAGCTCCTCAAGGTCACGGAGACGCGGACGAACATCCCCATTGAGGACGTGCTTACGGCTTTCCCCGTGGAAATGAAAGACGAGTTCAAGGACGGGCTTACGACCGTCGTCCCGATCGTGGGCGCCGGCGACCGCCTGGGTACGCTTGTCCTTGCCCGACTCCACAAAGAATTTACGGAGGATGACCTCGTGCTCGCCGAATACGGGGCGACCGTCGTCGGCACGGAAATCCTGCGCGAGCGCGCCGAAATGATCGAACAAGATGCGCGCAACCGCGCCATCGTGCAGATGGCCATAAGCTCCCTTTCCTACAGCGAGCTCGAAGCTGTGGAGCACATTTTCGAAGAACTCGGGGGTACGGAGGGTCTCCTCGTGGCGAGCAAGATCGCCGACCGCGTGGGGATTACCCGTTCCGTGATCGTAAACGCCCTGCGCAAGTTGGAAAGCGCCGGCGTGATCGAGTCCCGTTCTCTGGGGATGAAGGGGACGTACATCAAGATCCTCAACGACAAGCTCCTGGAAGAGCTCGCCAAGGTGCGGAGCTGATCCCTCGTCGTCGTGGCTAAGGGTGTAGGCGGGATTCACGGAGGAGGACGTGGGTCCCGCCTTTTTCTTTTTCTTAGGAAATTCTTCTCTCATACAATGTGCCGGTATTTCGAGTCTTAGGACTTTGGGCCAACGAAGACGGGAAATCTCGGGGGATTTGAGCCTTTTAATCTATTGCGGGACGGAAGGAGTTTCCATACCCTTAGGCGTAGAGGATTCGGTCTCTTTGTGTCGAAAAAGGATGTACAAGGGCGGGCCGGGGGTGAACATCCAGCCAAAGGAGGGAGAGGATGGGCGTAAGTCCCGTGACCGACGCCCTACACCGTGCGGTTCGCGTTTCGTTTGCCGTGCGCGACGTCGCGGCGCACAACCTGGCCAACGCGGATACCCCCGGGTACAAGCGGTTTGCCGCGGTGTTGGCGGAGGTAGACCGCGGCGCAGAGGGAAAAGGTTCGTGGGAGGCCCGCCGCACGGACGTTCGACACTTTCCCTTTTTCGCAGAGAAATCCGGAGAGGCTCCTCCGGTACGCGTCGTCCGGGACGAGACCACGAGCGCGCGGCTCAACGGAAACAACGTAGACGTGGATGCGGAGCTCGTCCGTCTCATGGACGAGCAGCTCCGCGCCTACACCCTCCTCGGTCTTCTCGGGCAGACGTACGCCCGCTACCGCGATGCCTTGCGCGGTTCGTGAGGTGCGAAAGGCCCTTCGCGCGCAAGGCGCTTTCCGCCGAAGGACGCAGGGGGTGAAACGCGGTGTTCCTCTCCTCGTTTCGCATCAGCGGGTCCGCGATTACGGCGGGACGGCTTCGCCTGGACCTCATTGCGGAAAACCTGGCCAACGCCGATTCGACCCGGGTAGACGGGCGGGAAGGCCCGTACCGGCGAAAGCTGGCCGTATTTGAAGCGGTCGAAGGGGGAGGCTTTGCCGACGCCTTGGCGGCCGCCTCGTCTTCTCTCGGGGGAGTACACGTGCGGGCCGTCGTAGAAGATCCCGCCCCGCCCAAGTTGGTCTACGATCCTGAGCATCCGGACGCGGAGGCGGACGGCTACGTACGCTACCCCAACGTCGACGCCCCCAAGGAAATGGCCGATCTCTTGGCGGCGCAAAGGTACTACGAGCTCAACGCAAACGTCCTCGACGCGTCCAAGGCATTGGTTCAGCGGCTTCTCGACCTCGGCCGTGCCTAGGCCCGAAGGAGGTGGCGTCCCGAGGAGTTGTGCCTCGGGCATTCGATGGACAAGCTCGTTTCCTTACCCGGAAGCGCTTCCGGCCTTCTGCGCCCGATCGAAGGGGGCGCGAGCTCCTCGAGATTTGACGAAGCGTCGGGCTTTGCCGCGAACCTCCGTGATGCCCTACGCGAAATCGAAAGAAGCGAGCGTGAGGTTGCCGCGCTTTCCCAACGCGTGGCCGCCGGGGAACCCGTGCCCGTGGAGGAAGTCATCCTCAAGAGTCAGGAACTCACCTTCCTCGTACTTGCGGCGGCGGAGGTGCGCAACCGCGTGATCGAGGCGTACCACGACCTCATGCGCATGCCGCTCTAGGCGGGGGTTTCGGGGATGGGAGAAATCGGACAAAGCATCCGGCAGATCGCGTCGCGGTTGGTGTCGTGGTACGGATCCCTTTCCCGAGGAGCGCGGATCGTCGGGATCTTCGGCATCGTCTTTTTCTTTCTCCTTCTCGTGTACCTCCTCTACGCCGTAAAGCACGTGGACTATGTCCCCACCTATCGCAACCTATCGGAACGGGAAACCGGTGAAATCGCCGCCCGCCTTAAGGAACTCGGGGTACGCTATCGCATCACCGCCGACGGTCGCGGGATCGACGTCGAGCGCGACCGGGCGACGGAAGTCAAGGTCGCCCTCGCCAAGGAGGGAATCCCCCATCAGGGGACGATCACCCTCGAGGATCTCCTCAAGGGTTCCCCCTTCGGGTATTCCGAACGCGAGTTCAACGCTCTCACGCGGGAGGCGCGGCAGAACGCCTTGCGCAACCTCCTCGTTCGTGGGATTCGGGGGATCCGCGACGCACAGGTCCTCCTCGTGGAGCCGGAGCCGAGCATCTGGGTGAGCGACACCCCCCGAAGCGCTTCTGCGTCTGTCGTCCTCACCCTCGAGCCCGGGGTGGTCCTCACCCCCGAACAGGTGCGCGCCATCTACCACCTCATCGCCCACAGCGTTCCCAACCTCCCCGTGGAGAACATCGCCCTCACGGACCAAAGCGGTCGCCTCCTCGATCCGGGGGACGGGGTAGGGGGCGTGGACCAACTCCTCGCCGTGCGCCGACGTCTCGAGCAGGAAACCCAGCAGAGCATCGAACGCCTTCTCGCGCCCATGCTCGCCGGTCGGGGGGAAGCCACCGTGCAGGTGACGTTGGCGCTCGACTTTTCCAAAGAGCAGCGCGAGGAGCAGCGCGTCGAACCTCAGGGCTCGGGAGACACCGGAGTGGTTTTGAGCCGGGAGACGCAGGAAGAAACGTGGAAGGGAGGGCCGCCGCCCGCGGCAGGGGTGCCCGGGGTCGGTGCCAACGAGCCGCCCACGTACCAGGCTCCGGCGGGAGGCGGCGGAGGCGGCGAAGGGTCGAGGCGCAGCGAACGCGTGAACTACGAGGTGACGCGCGTCCACCAAATCCGGGAAGCCCAGCCCTTCCGCGTACGCAGCGTGGCGGTGAACGTCGCCGTCGGTCTCCCCGATCCCACCGCTCCGGAGGCGCAGAGGCTCAAAGAAGATATCCAGGCGGCGGTAGGCCAAGTGGCGGGCGCCCTTGTCGACACGCCGGGAGGGAGCGCCCAGGCCACCGTCCTCTTGTACGCCCGGACGTCACACCCGGCGCAGGCGCCCGGAGCGGCCCCCGGAGGTTGGCCGGGCGGTGTGTGGGTGTGGGCCTTCGGCGCGGGGCTCCTCCTTCTCCTCGCTGGCGGTCTCTTCTTCCTCCGCCGTCGGCGGGAGGAGGTTTCGGTACCGCCGCCCTCCGCGGTCGAGGTTCCGCCGAAGGAGGCCGCGCGGAGCGAAGAACCTCTCGTCCTCGAGGTTACCGACGAGGAGCGGATGCTTCGGCAGCTCGCCCGTCTGGCCGAAGAGCGGCCCAAGGAGTTCGCTCAAATCTTGCGCGCCTGGCTTAAGGAAGAAGCCTGAAGCGGCGTTCAGGGGGTGGCAGAGATGCCCCGCTCGACTAAGGAACTCACGGGCAAGGAAAAGGCGGCGGTGCTCCTCATAGGCCTCGGGCCGGAGGTTTCGGCCAAGGTCCTTCGGCACCTCACGGACGAGGAGATCGAGGAGCTCACCCTCGAAATCGCCGCCACGCGGCACGTCCCCTCCGAACTCCGCAACCAGATCATCAAGGAATTTCACGAACTCGTCCTCGCCCAGACCTACATCGCGGAAGGCGGAATCTCCTATGCCCGCGAGGTGCTGGAAAAGGCGCTCGGTCGCGACAAGGCCGTGGATATCCTAAAGCGGCTCACCTCCATGCTCCAGGTGCGCCCCTTCGACTTCCTCAAACAGACGGATTCCATGCAGCTTCTCCACTACCTCCAGGAAGAACATCCCCAGACGATCGCTCTCGTCCTCTCGTATTTGGAGCCAAAGCAGGCGGCGGAAATCCTCGCCTCGCTTCCGCCCGAACGCCAAGGGGACATCGCCTTTCGCATGGCGACGATGCGCGGGGCGAGTCCGGAGGCGATCTACGAGGTGGAGCGGATCCTCGAGCAAAAGCTCGCCTCTACGGGAATCGCGGACATCACGCAGGTGGGCGGCGTGGACGCAGTCGTGCAGATCTTGAACCTCGTCGACCGCTCCACGGAGCGCGCGATCCTCGAGCAGTTGGAAACGACGGACCCCGAACTCGCGGAGGAAATCAAGAAGCGGATGTTCGTCTTCGAGGACATCGTGCTCTTGGACAACCGCTCGATCCAAAAGGTGATCCGTGAAGTGCCGCAGGAAGACCTCGTCCTCGCCCTCAAGGGGGCGAGCGAAGAGGTGCGCCAGCTCCTCTTTCGAAACATGTCGCAGCGCATGGCGGAGAGCATCCGCGAGGAGATGGAGTACATGGGCCCCGTGCGCCTCCGCGACGTAGAAGAGGCACAAGGCCGCATCGTCGGCGTGATCCGCCGGCTCGAGGAACTCGGCGAGATCTACGTGCGGCGCGGAGGGGAGGATGAGCTCATTGAGTGAGGCGACGGGTCTCTTCAAAGGTCCCGGGGTCGAACGGGCGTCCCCTTTGCGCCTCGACCCACCGGCCCCCTTCCGCGAATTTCCGGAGGATCGGAAACCGCAGGCGCCCGACGGAGCCGGCGGATCGCGTCTCGAGTCGCTCCTCCGCAAACGGGCGCTCCTCGAGCGCGAGCGCATCTTGCGCGAGGCGCGGGAAGCTCTGGCCCGCGAGGAGGCAGAGAGGCGGCGCGTTTGGGAGGAAGAGGCGCGCCGCGTGCGGGACGAGGCCCGCCGGGAAGGATACGCCGCCGGCTTTGCCGAGGGGAGTGCCGCGGCGCGCCGCGAGGCGGAGGCAGTGCTCGCCGAACGCCTCGAAAAGCTTGCGGAAGCCCAGGAGGCGCTTCTCGCCGAGTGCGACGCGATGCGCAGGGCGCTCCTCCGCGAGGCGGAAGAGGCGGTGTTTCTCCTCGCGGAAACCGTCGTGCGCGAGGCCCTACGGGACGAAGAACGGCTCGTTCGGTACGTGCGGGCTCAGCTCCGCGAGCGGCTCGAAGGAGGACAGGCGATCCTCTACGTCGCTCCAGAAGACTTTCCCGTGGTGCGGCGGCTTTCCGCCGAGGGAGAGTTGTCTTCGGACGTCGGACCTCTTTCTCGCTTCGAACTCCGCATCGACCCCCGGCTGGCCCGTGGGGATTTCCGACTCGAGGTCGCCCGCGGGGTATACGAGGGAAGCGTGCACGCGCAAGTGCACCGGCTCCTCGAGGCTTGGAAGCGGTACCAAGAAGTCGGCGGCGACCCCGGTCGGGAGGGGTGAAGATGGGCTACGTGTTTTTCGAAGGCTTGCGCGAGGCCGTGCGCCGCGTCGATCCCGTAGAACTCGTCGGGCGGGTGACGAGGGCTGTGGGTCTCATGGTGGAGTCCCTCGGTCCGGACGTGCGCCTAGGGGAAACCGTGCGCATCGTGTCCGACGACGGCGAAGTCCTCGCGGAAGTCGTCGGGTTCGAAGGGGAGCGCGTCCGCCTCATGCCTCTCGGGGAAGTGGGGGCGATTGCCCCGGGGGCGCGCGTGCACGCCTTGCGGCGCCCGCACACCGTGGAGGTGGGGTCGGACCTGCTCGGCCGCGTGCTCGACGGCTTGGGTTGTCCCATGGACGGCCGCGGGTTTCGCCCGCCGTTCTTCCGCTTGCGCCTCGTCCGCGAACCACCCCGCCCCCTCGAAAGGCCGCCGATCGACGAACCCCTCCCGGTAGGCGTACGGGCCATCGACGGGCTCCTCACCGTAGGGCGCGGGCAGCGCGTGGGGATCTTCGCCGGAAGCGGGGTGGGGAAGAGCACGCTCCTGGGAATGATCGCCCGGGGGACGACGGCGGACGTGACGGTCATCGGGCTCATCGGCGAGCGGGGTCGGGAAGTCCGGGAATTCCTCGAACGAGACCTCGGTCCCGAGGGGTTGGCGCGTGCCGTCGTCGTTGCGGTGACCTCCGACGAGCCGCCCCTCCTCCGCCTCAAAGGGGCCTACCTCGCCACGGCCCTTGCCGAACACTTCCGCGATCAGGGTATGGACGTCCTCCTCCTCCTCGACTCCGTGACGCGCGTGGCCATGGCGGCACGCGAAGTCGGACTTGCCGCAGGCGAACCGCCCACGACAAAGGGGTACCCGCCGTCTGTGTTTGCCCTCCTTCCGAGGCTCATGGAACGGGCGGGTACGGCGCCGCGAGGATCGATCACCGCCTTTTACACCGTCCTCGTGGAGGGCGACGACCTCGCCGATCCCGTGGCCGATCACGCCCGGAGCATCTTGGATGGGCACATCGTCCTCAGCCGGTCTCTCGCGCAAAAGGGCCACTTTCCCGCCATCGACGTCCTCGCGAGCACGAGCCGCCTCATGCACGCGCTCGTGTCGCCGGAGCACAGGCTCTTGGCCGCGCGCCTTCGCCGGCTTCTCGCCGTCTACCGGGAACACGAAGACCTCGTGCACATCGGGGCGTACCGGGCGGGGCAAAACCCGGACCTCGACGAGAGCTTGGCCTACCTTTCCCGCATCGAACGTTACCTCGTCCAAGACCGCGACGCGCCGACGACGTTTTCTGCGGCCGAAGAGGGGCTCCGGGAAGTCTTTGCCGACACCTCGTAGGCCGTCTGGGTGCGCAAGGACTTTGGCTCCTCGCGCAAAGCTCGAGGAGGGATTGCGGTGAACCGCTGGTACCGACTCGAACATCTCGCCCACGTGGAGTCCCTCGTCCGCGCCGGGGAACTTCGCAGTCTCCGGGATTGGGCAGAACGCCTCGAGGACGACCTCACGCGCCTCCTCGAAGAGAAGCACCGAACGGAATACGCCCTTACCCGTACAGGACCCGGCACCGTATTGGACATGCAGACTGCCTATTCGTACCTTGCCGAACTCCGCGGGACGGCCCAAGCCCTTGCGGGGAGGCTCGAAGAAGCGCGGCGCAGGGCCGAGGAGGCCGAAGAAGCCGTACGGGAAAAGCGTACGGAGCGCGAGCGCTACCGAGTACTCCTCGGCTGGGAGGCGGAACGGGTGCGCCGGGAAACCCTCCGGCGTGAGCAGGGGGAAATCGACGCTCTGGCGGTGCGCTTCGTCCGCATGCGCTCGCCGGGCGCGGATTCGGAGACGTAAGGGGGGATCTCCGTGGAAGCTCAGGAGGACGTGCGGGCGAGCACGTGGGAAACCGTCCTCTTTCTCGTCGTCTTTCCCCTCATCGTCGCCTTGCTCCTTACGGCTGCGGTTCTACTCGCCTTCGGGATCGACGTCGTAAGCCCCGTCCTCGGAATGTTCCACAAGGCACCGGCTCCCGACGACGTTCGTCTCGAAGAGGCCGCCCGCACGCTTCAGGGGCTTCCGCCGGATGCGGCGGCAAAGCTCCTGCAAAACGTCGCTCCGGAGACGGCGGCGCTTTGGATGGAAAAGATGGACCTCGACTCCCGACGCCGCTTTTTGGCCGCCTTGCCCCCGGACGTCGCCGCCCAGCTCCTCGTCTTGCTCGTCAATCCGCCGAAGGCGCAAGGGGGAGAGGCGGAGCTCGTCCGCCTCGCCGGCGAGCTCGCCACCGTCCGCGCCCGGGCGGCCTCCCTCGAGGGGGAGAAGGCCGACCTCATGCGGCAGACCGCCGAACTCCAGAGCCGGATCCGCGACCTCGAGGCGAAAAACGCCTCCCTCCAGGGGAACCTCGATCTCCTTCGGACGCGTCTGAGCGTCTTGGACGGACGCCTAGGGGCCCTGGACCAAGATCTGGCGGCGCTTGCCGGGCGCAAGGACCCGTCGGCAAATGAGTCGGCGCTTCGCGAAGAAATCGCTGCCGTGCGCGCCGAGCTTTCCCGCCTTCGCGAGGCCCTCTCTACTCTTCCCGGTCCGTAGGTGCCCCTGTCTTCGGGAGCCTTTGGGAAAGGAGGTGAAGAGCTGTGATGAGCGGATTACCCGACGGGTTTGGACTTTCCGCCCTTCCCTCTTCGGGCGGTGGGCCTCTCGGTCCTCGGACGCCGCCTCTTTCGGTAGGCGAGGCGGACTCCGCCCTCGTTTGGGAAGAATTCGCGTTTGTCCTTGCGGATGCGGCGGAAGATTTCCCCGCCTTCCGGCCTTTGGACGACCCTCCGTCCGAAGAGGGGGCCGTGCGTGCAGAAGACAGAAGCGCCCCGGAAAAGGCGAAAGAAGGGGACGGCGGCGTTCTTCCGGAATACCGGAACGTCGAAGCCCAGTTCCCCGCATTTGCCGTCGTCGTCGTGCCCGTTTCCGGAGTCGCGCCGTTCTCCTCCGCCGCGCGCGGCCTTTCGGGCGGAGAGGAGGGCGTCTCCGCCGGGCATTCTCCCCCCTTGTCGCCGCTTCCCGTTTCGGGGGTGAAGGCAGACGGCACAGGGAGTTCGAGGGGATCTGCGGGCTTTCCCGGGACGCCCTTCGTCTTCGAAGGGCGGGGGGCGGGCGCCGCGGCTCTGCCGACCGACCTTTTCCCCCTCCCCTCTGCCCTCTACCTCGCCCTCAAGGCGGAACGGTCGCTCGAAGCCGTAAGGGGGTCGTACGCTCTCCTCGAAGGCGGGCCGTCCCTTTCCTCGGATGGAACCGCGCCGACCTTTGCGGTACGGCAAGAAGGTCCCACGCCGGTCCCGGGAGATTTGGCAGAAGCGGCATCTGCCGCGACTCCGGATTTTGCCCCGGAGCTTGCGCGTTCCGCGCGCCCCGGTTTCGCCCCTCCCGCGAACCCAGTCTCCGCACCAGAATCCGCTCCTTCCTCGCCTTCGGGATCCGCGTCGGAATCCGCCCCTGTGCAGCCGGATTTCGCGTCGGAATCCGCTCCACGTCCGCGGCCGGTGTCTTCGGAAGGTCCGAGCGTTTCTCCCAAAGCGGATTCCGCGTCGGAGTCGCGGCCCCCAGATCGGCCGCTTCTTCAGCAGGGCGCCCTTTCGGAAACGGCCTTGCGCGTTTCGGACGGATCTCCGCCATCTCGGGAAGCGCTTCTCAGGGAGGGCCCCCTTCGCGCATCGGGGGGAGAGCCTTCGGCCTCCGCCGATCCTTCCCCGGGTTCGGGACAGATGCCCCTTTCCGCGGGTACGGACGGGGTCTCGCGCCTGGCGCTTTTTTCCCGAGGTGAAGCATCGGTCTTTGGGCGCGGCCCCCGCGATTCGGGGCACGCCCCGACGTCGGATGTGCCCTTGGAGGGTGGGGAGGCGGTCTTTCTTTCGAGGGGCGTTCCCCCGGACTTGCCGCCTCGGCCGCCGGAGGTTCCTCCTTCGTTCGCAGGGGGGTCCGAGGTCTTCGCGCGCGTGCTCCGTCTCGCGACAAGTGCGTACCGCACGGGCGGCGGGGAAGCGGTGCTCCACCTTTCGTTCGGGCCGGATGCCCTCTTCGTCCACGTGAGCGTGCGCGAGGGGCGCGTGTACCTCTCCCTCTCGGGGTCTTCCGAACACCTCGTGCGGGAATTCCTCCGTCAGGCGGCGGAACTCGAGGGAGCCTTGCGCCAAGCGGGGATCGGCTTCGGCGGCTTCGCGCACGTCGGACGTATCGACGGAGATTCTCCGCGGCGGCGCGGGGACGGAAGGCAGCGACCATTTGCGCAAGAAGGGGCCCTTTCCCTATCGCACGCGCAGGGAGGTGAAGGCGGTGGAAGTTTCCGGGATGTCTTGGGTGCAGGCCCCCTCCCCGGTTCCCTCTTCGGGTAAGGGGGAGACGATGAACGTCTTGGGGAAGGACACCTTTCTCAAGCTTTTCCTTACCGAACTTCGCTACCAGGACCCCCTTTCCCCGGCCGACGGGAAGACGTTCCTCACGGAACTCGCCCTCTTTTCCGTCGTCGAATCCGTTCTCAAGCTCACGGAGCTCGTCCGGGAAATCCGCGACCGCCTAGAAGGCGGTGGGGGTTCTCCCCCGTCCGGAAGCACCCAGGGCCCGCCCGTTCCTTCTGGGCCTTCGCCGGAAGCGTAACGGGAGAGCCGGGTCAGGCGGACCTTCGACTCTTTTCCGGGAGGCGATAGCCGTGCTTCGTTCGCTCTACAGCGGGATTTCGGGACTTCGGAGTTTCCAGACGAAACTCGACGTCGTGGCGAACAACATCGCCAACGTGAACACGTACGGCTTCAAGGCGAGCCGCACGACCTTTGCCGACCTCATGAGCCAAACGCTCGTAGGTGCCGCCCAGCCGCAGGCGAACCGGGGCGGGGCAAACGCCGTCCAGATCGGCCTCGGCGTCCGCGTCGCCTCTACGGACCTCCTCATGACGCAGGGAAGCCTGCAGTTTACGGGCGTCACCCTCGACCTCGCCGTGGACGGGAATGGATTTTTCGCCGTGGAAAAGGAAGGAGAACGCCTCCTCACGCGTTCCGGAAACTTCTACCTCGACGCGAACGGCAACGTGGTGACCGCTGGCGGTGCCTTTCTCCTCGATGTGAACGGCAACCGAATTCAGATCCCGGCGGATGCCGAAAGCTTTTCCGTAGACCTCGGAGGTACCGTACGCGCGGTGGTGGGCGGTGCTGTCCAAGAGGTGGCTACGATCGGCCTCGTTCGGGTGCCCAACCCTCAGGGATTGGAAAAGGTGGGCGACAACATGTACCGCCTCACGACCAACGCGACGCCCAACCCCGCCGTCCTCGACCTTGGGGCTCCAGGTACTGGCGGCCGCGGCCTCGTGCGTTCCGGGTATCTCGAAATGTCCAACGTCGACCTCGCCCAGGAATTCACGGAGATGATCATCGCCCAGCGGGGATTTCAGGCCAATGCCCGGATCACAACCACGTCCGACGAGGTCCTCCAAGAACTCGTGAACCTGAAGCGTTGATGTTCGGCCGCGTGAGGCACGCCACGTGAGGCGCCCTTCGCCTCTGCGGAAGCGGAAAGCGGGTGTGAGGCCTTGATCTTGCTTACCCGACTGAGCGGGGAGCCCTTTTTCCTCAATCCGTTCCTCGTCGAGGTGGTCGAAGGCGGCCAAGAGGCCGTGATCACCCTTGTCACCGGGAAGAGGCTCCGCGTGGTCGAACGCAAGGAAGAGGTGGCGGAGCGCCTGCGTGCCTTTTTCCTCGAACTCGGGGCGCCGCAGGCGCCCCTCCGTTCCCTCGTTCGGCCGGCGGAAGAAGGGGAGGATCGTCCGTGAACCGCAAACAACTCGTCCTCCTGAGCGTAGGGTTCGTCCTGGCCCTCGTCCTCATCGCCGCGGCGATCGTCTTCGTCGGAAAGGTCCTCCTCGCCCCGGCCAAGGAATCGCCGTCGGCCGCGTCGGATCGCCCGAAGGTTGCCCCCGCCGACTACGCAAAGTACTCCGTGGAATCCGGCGACATCACCACCGACCTCAAGGACAACCACTACGTCGTCGTAAACTTCACGATCGTGGCCGACTCGGCGCAGGCGCAGGACTTCCTCAAGAAAAACCTCTTCCTCGTCCAGCGGGAGATCCTCGGCGTCCTGAGCGAGTGCAAGGCGGAAGAGTTCAAGACCGACAGCGGATTGCGCTCCGTAGAGGAACGCGTCGCCCAACGACTGGACGGTGTGGTGGAGGGCGGCCACGTCGTCAAGGTCTTTGCGACGAAGAAGATCGTCCAGTGAGCGGGGAAGGGAAGGGGGGAGCGCCGTGGAAGAGGTCCTCTCGCAGGCGGAAATCGACGAACTCCTCAAATCGCTCACTTCCGGTGGGCCCCCGCAGCCGCCGGCTTCGGAAACAACCAAGGAGCGCGTGCGTCCTTACGACTTCAAGCGCGCGCTCCGCCTCTCCAAGGAACAACTCCGCTCGCTCAACCGCCTGAACGAGCATTTTGCGCGCCTTCTCTCGACGGCGTTTTCCGCGGCATTGCGGACGTACGTCCACGTCTCCTTGGCCGCCGCCGATCAGGTGCCCTTCGAAGAGTACGTCCTCTCCGCGCCCAAGTTCACGGTCGTAGGGGTATTCACCGCTTCCCCGCTCAAGGGTCGGTTCCTCGTCGAGTTCTCGCCGACGATGGCCTTCGGCATGCTCGACCGCTACCTCGGGGGTCCTGGGATCGCGGAGGTCAAGGAATCGGGGCTGACGGAGATTGAGACGCGGATCCTCGAGATGCTCTTTCAACGCACGGGAGAGAGCTTTCGCGAAGCTTGGCAGAGCCTGGCGGACCTCGACGTGCAGCACGAGGCCATCGAGACGAACCCGCAGTTCCTCCAGATCGCCTCGCCCAACGACATCGTCGTCGTGTTTTCCTTTCAGGTCAAAATCGGGGAGACCACGACGGTGATGAACGTCGTCCTTCCCCACTTCATGCTCGAACCGCTCATGCCCAAGCTCTCCGCCCGGCACATGTTGGAGGGGTTTCAGGAGGGCGACGACCCACGCCCGAGCGAGGAACTTAAGGCGCGACTCGCGTGGACGTGGGTCCCCATCCGCGTGATCCTCGGGCAGACTGCGCTCCGCTTTGCCGACGTCCTCCGTCTGGAAGTCGGAGACGTGATCCGCCTCGGAACGCGGATCGACGAACCGCTCGTCGTAAAGCTCGGCGACCGCGATGCCTTCGTCGGACGTCCCGGCATCTCCCGCGGTCGTGTGGCCGTGCGCATCGAAGGGATTCTCCCGAGGGAGGAGTGACCGCCGTGGAAGAACCTCGCCTTCCGTTCGACGATACCCCCCCGTCCGCAGGGAATCCGCCGTCTCTTCCCGAAGGATCGCAGGCGGAAGACCTGGTACGGGAGCTCGAGGGCGGGCTTTCGACCCTCGAACAAGATGCCATAGGGGAAATTGGCAACATCGCCTTCGGCACGGCGGCGACGACGCTCTCTACGCTCCTCGGGCAGAAGGTGGAGATTACGACGCCGAACGTGCGTCTTCTCAAAAAAGACGTGCTTGCGCAGGAGTTTCCCTACCCCCACGTGGGGATTACGGTGGACTACACCGAAGGACTGCGGGGAAAAAACGTCTTCGTCCTTCGGGTGTCCGATGCGCTCATCATCTCTTCCCTCATGCTGGGGGAGGGGCCAAAAACCGAAGGGGAACTTGACGAACTCCGCCTGAGCGCCGTGCAGGAAGCGATGAACCAAATGATGGGGTCGGCCGCCACGTCCATGGCGACGCTCTTCGGGCGCCGCGTGAACATCTCGCCGACCAGCGTGAAGCTCCAAATGATCCCTCCCGAGGGGGAGGCGCTCCCCGACCTCCCCAACGGTACGCTCGTCGTCGTCTCCTTTCGCCTGAAGATCGGTACGCTCGTGGACTCGTCCTTCGTCCAACTCATCCCCTTGAGCTTTGCGAAAGAGATGACGCGTGCCCTCTTCGAACCCCACGGAGAAGGGATCCCGGGTTCCCTTCCCTCAGCGGAGGAAATCCCCCTTTCTCCCTCTGCGTCTTCCGCATCGGGGAAGGTACCCCCTTCGCCCCCGGAGGGGAAGGAGGTTGTGACTTCCGCACCCAAAGCGGAAAGCGGACCTACTCCCTTGTCGGGAGGGTCAGGCGCCTCGGCGGAACACGTGGGGCGTTCCTCTGCCTCCGAACCCCCGCGGGCCGCGTCTGCGGGCGGGCAGGTGGTCGTCCGGCCGGTGGAGTTTGCGCCCCTCGAAGGAGGAAGCGGGGAGGGGGACGTCGACGAGCGCAACCTGGGCCTTCTCTACGACGTGGAGCTGGAGGTCACCGTAGAACTCGGGCGAACGCGGCGTCGGGTTCGGGACATCCTCGCCTTTCGCCCCGGTTCCATCGTAGAGCTGGACAAGCTCGCCGGCGAACCCGTGGACATCTACGTGAACAACAAGCACATCGCCCGCGGCGAGGTCGTCGTGATCGACGAAAACTTTGGCGTCCGGATCACGGAGCTCGTGGGGAAGCTCGAGCGCGTGCGCTGACGGCCGGACGAAGCTTCGCGGAAGGAGCGTGGACCCGAAGATGTCCAAGCGAATCCTCATCGTCGACGACGCAGCGTTCATGCGCATGATGCTCAAGGACATCTTGAAGCGCGGCGGATACGAAGTCGTCGGAGAGGCGGCCAACGGCGTGGAAGCCGTGGCCCTCTACCGCGAGCTTCGCCCCGACCTCGTCACGATGGACATCACGATGCCGGAAATGGACGGCATCGCCGCGCTCAAGCAGATCCGCACCCTCGACCCCGAAGCCAAGGTGATCATGGTGTCGGCCATGGGCCAACAGGCGATGGTCATCGAGGCGATCCAGTCCGGAGCGCGCGACTTCATCGTGAAGCCGTTTCAGGCCGAGCGCGTGCTCGAAGCTGTGCGCAAGGTCCTCGGGTGATCGGGTGCGCGGAAAGGCGGTGACCTCCTTGCCCGTTTTCGCTTTGGGCGGCGGTCCTACGGTGGACGAGTGGCTCCGGGGAGCCCCGAACTCGGGCGAACCCCCGCTTCCCGCCGCGACGGGGGAACCCCTCTTTCTCGTCCTCGTCAAGGTCTTTGCGTTTTTCCTCCTCTTGGGCTTCCTCGGCTGGATTGCCCTTCGCCTCGCGCGCCGAAAGGCGTGGGGAGATTCCCCCGAAGGTGCCGAAGTCCTCTTTCGCGTGCCTGTGGCGCCGGGGAAGTACGTCGCCGCGCTCCGCCTGGGAAGGTCGGTCTACCTCCTCGGCGTGGGCGAGGACGTCCACCTCCTCGAGGTTCTCGCGGCCGAAGAGGTCGAGCGAACTTCTCAGCCACCGCCTTCGGGTGGATCTTCCCTTCCCGCGTGGGGAGAACGCTTTTTCTCCTTACTTGTAGGTGCCGCGGAAAACGCCGCGACGAAAGAAGGAAAGGGAAGGGGAACCCCCCTTCCTTCGGGGAAGGGACGCGAAGGTGCTGAAGGGGGCGAATCCCTTGCGGTCACCGAGGAAGAGCGCCGCCTCCGCGATCTCTTCCGAAGGGGGGAGTAGAGGTGCCCATCCCGCCGGAGCTCCTCCGACCGGAAACGGCTCCCACCGCCGTTCAGTTTCTCCTCCTCATCACCGTCCTTTCCCTCGCCCCGGCGATCGTCATCCTCATGACGAGCTTTACGCGCATCGTCGTCGTCTTCGCCCTTCTCCGCAACGCCTTGGCGACGCAGCAGGTTCCGCCCAACCAGGTGCTCATCGGCCTTGCCCTCCTCCTCACCGTCTTCATCATGGAGCCTACGGTGCAGGAGGTGTACCGGACGGCTTACGTCCCCTACGTCGAAGGGCGGATCACGACGGAAGAGGCGATTCGGGCGGCGGAAAAACCGCTCAAAGAATTCATGGCCAAAAGCACGCGGCAAAAGGACCTGGCCCTCTTCCTCGAACGGCGGGGGATCACCGCCGTCCGCTCGCTGGACGAAATCCCCTTTTTCGCCCTCCTTCCCGCGTATGTCCTGAGCGAACTCACGACCGCCTTTCAAATGGGCTTTCTCCTCTACCTCCCCTTTCTCCTCATCGACCTCCTCGTGGCCAGCGTCCTCATGGGGATGGGCATGCTCATGCTTCCGCCCGTGATGATCTCGCTTCCGCTCAAACTCCTCCTCTTTCTTTCCGTGGACGGGTGGAACCTCGTCGTCGCCACGCTCCTCCGAAGTTTCTCCGGATGAGGCGCCTTTTCGGGAGACGGTGGGAGGGACGCGCATGACGCCGGAAACGGTGCAGTACGTCTTCCGCGAAGTTTTGGGGACGCTCTTTCTCCTCCTCACCCCGATCCTCGGTGCGGGACTCGTCGTGGGGGTTCTCTTCGGCATCCTCCAGGCCGCTACGCAGATTCAGGAGCAGACCTTGGCGTTTGTGCCCAAGCTCTTCGCCATGTTTCTCGTCATCGGCCTCCTCGGAAGGTGGATGCTGGGGGTGCTCGTGGAACTCACGTACCGGTTGCTCGCCCTGGCGGGGCACCTGGGCGGATAAGGGGGGATGGACGTGGATCCGTGGACCGCGTGGGTGGCGGGCGGACTTCTCGCCTCGGCACGCGTTCTTCCGCTCTTTCTCTTCGTCCCCCCTTTTTCCTTCCCGGCCTTTCCCGTGCAGGTGCGGGCGCTCCTTGCCCTAGGGCTCGCCTTCTTCGTGGCCGCGCCGGAACTTCCTTCGGACGCCACCGCCCGTCTTCTCGCAGGGGGACTTGCGGCGTTCGTCCTCTCCTTTCTCCGCGAGCTCGTCTTCGGCTTTCTCCTCGCGCTTTCCCTCCTCTTCCTCTTTTCTCTCCTGCAGACGGCGGGGAACCTCCTCGACTTCGAAATGGGACTCGCCATCGCCAACGTCTTCGATCCCCAAAGCGGGGCGAGCGTTTCCGTCCTCGGGCACGCCGTCACCCTCTACGCGGCGGCGCTCTTTTTCGCCTCAGGGGCGTACCGCACGGTGATCCGCGGGCTCTTCCTCACGTTCGACGCGCTGCCACCCGGTGCGGATTTTGCGCCCTTCGGAGGTGTGCGGCACCTCGTGTCCGTGGCGGGGGAGGCGCTGGTGGGAGCGGTCCTCCTCACGTTCCCCTTTCTCGTGCTCCTCTTCTTCATCGACCTCACGGCGGCGCTCCTCGCCCGGGCGGTACCCCAGCTCAACCTCTTCGTCCACGGACTTCCCCTCAAGCTCCTTGCGGGAAACTTCCTCCTCGTCCCGTTTGCAGGGGTGCTCGCGTTTGCCTTCTTCCGCATCGCCGACCGGTTCGTAGAGGAGATGCTCGTTTTGACGCGCTTGGCCGGGGGATGAGGCTTGGCCGCGTGAGTATGCGAAGGAGGTGAAGGCGATGCGCGGCGCGGGAGAGCGGACGCTCCGCTACCCCTATCCCGTAGACCTCCGCTTCTTCTCGGAGGAGAAGACCGAACCGCCTACGCCAAGGCGGCGCGAGGAAGCCCGCCGCAAGGGTCAGGTGGCGCGGAGCCACGACCTCACGGTGGCGCTCGGTCTCCTCTTCGCCGTCTTCCTCGTCTCCGCGGGGCAGCGCCCGCTCGCCGCCGCGCTTGCGGACCTCTTTCGCCACGGGCTCGTCCTTTCTTCTCGGCAGTCGCCGACGGAAGGGCTTCACCGCTTCGCGGAACTCGCCCTCCCCGTGGGCCTTTTGGGCGGCGGCTTTCTCCTCGCCCTCTTTGCCTTTGGATTCTTTGCGTCTTATGCCCAAACCGGCTTTGTCCTCTCATCGGAGGCCGTCGGGTTCGACTTGGGACGCATAAACCCCGTGCAGGGACTAAGGCGCATCTTTTCCCTCCGCTCCCTCGTCTACCTCGCCTTCGCCCTCCTCAAATCTGCCGGGGCGGTGGCCCTCGCCGCCTTCCTCTTTCGCGGGCTTTTGCGGGATGTGCGGGTTCCCCCGGACGTGGAGACGGCGGCGGCGGAACTCGCGGGCGCCTCCTTTCGTCTGCTTTTGTCCGTCGGGGGTCTTTTCCTCGCGCTCGCGCTGTTGGACTTCGCCTACCAGCGCTTCGAGCACGAGCGGGGGCTGCGCATGACCCGCACGGAAGTCAAGGAAGAGTTGCGGAAGACGGAAGGCGATCCCCTCCTCCGGAGCCGTCAGCGCGAACGGATGCGCTCCCTAGCCCGAAGCCGGATGATCCACGCCGTCCCCAAAGCGGACGTCGTCGTGACCAACCCCACCCACGTAGCCGTCGCGCTGAAGTACGAAGCGCGGGCGATGCAGGCCCCCACGGTCGTGGCCAAGGGGAAGGGCGTCGTAGCCTTGCGGATTCGAGAGGTTGCCCAAGAACACGGCGTCCCCCTCGTCGAACGTCCCCCGCTCGCCCGCCTTCTCTACGACCGCGTTCCCTTGGGGGCGCAAATCCCTCCTGACCTCTATCGGGCCGTCGCCGAAGTCCTCGCCTACGCCTATCGCATTCGCGGGCGAAACGTAGGGGAGAGGGGGTGAGCAACCATGGTGTTTGCCGAGCTCCGCGGCATCGGGTTTTACCTCGCCGTATTGGGCGCCGTGCTCCTCATGGTCGTCCCCGTGCCGCCGCCCGTGCTCGACGTGCTCGTCCTCTTCAACTTTTCCCTGGCGATCACCGTCCTCCTCGTCGCCATGCAGGTGGAACGGCCGCTCTTCTTTAGCTCCTTTCCCACCGTCCTCCTCCTCGCCACCCTCTTCCGCCTCGCCGTAAACATCGCCACCACGCGCTCCATCCTCGCCCGGATGAACGGTGGCACGGTGATCCACACCTTTGGCGATTTCGTCGTCGGCGGCGAGCCGGTCGTGGGGTTCATCGTCTTTCTCATCCTCGTCCTCGTCCAGTACCTCGTGATCACGAAGGGCGCCGAACGCGTGGCAGAGGTCGCCGCCCGCTTCACGCTCGACGCCCTCCCCGGAAAGCAGATGAGCATCGACGCCGATCTCTCTTCCGGTCTCATCGGCGAAGAGGAGGCGCGGCGTAGGCGCCGGGAGCTCCAGCGCGAAGCCGACTTTTACGGCGCGATGGACGGGGCGAGCAAGTTTGTGCGCGGAGAGGCCATCGCCGCCCTCGTGATCCTCTTCATCAACGTGTTGGGCGGGTTCCTCATCGGCATGCTCGTCCACGGAAAGACCTTTCAGGAATCCCTCCACATCTACACCGTGCTTTCCGTCGGCGAGGGGCTCGTCCAGCAGATCCCCGCCCTCTTCGTCTCTGCCGCCACGGGAATTCTCCTCACGCGATCTGCGGGAGACGCGCGCCTCGACGCGGTGCTCGCCCGCGAGTTTCTCGCCTTTCCCCGGAACTTCTACCTCGTGGCCCTCATCCTTCTCGCCCTGGGCCTCTTTACCCCGATCCCCTTCGTACTCCCTGCGGCCCTTGCCTTCCTCTTTTTTGCCGTCGCCCGGCGCATGGAACGCCGAACGCGCGAGGAGGCCACACCCCAGGAGGTCGAGGAAAAGCAGGAACGCGCGCTTTGGACGCCCGAGGGTACGCTCGAGGTGCTCACGTACGATCCCGTGGAGTTCGAGTTTGGCTACGGCCTCGTGCCCTTGGTGGATCCGAAGCACGGCGGGGATTTCCTCGAGCGGATCCTGCTCATTCGCCGCCAGCTGGCGCTCGAGCTCGGATTCGTCGTTCCCACGGTCCGCGTGCGGGACAACCTCGCCCTCCCGCAGAACCGCTACGTCGTAAAGATCCACGGCGGGCGTGTGGGTGAAGGGGAGGTGTATCCCGATCGCCTCCTCGCCGTGGGCGTCGGCGAGGCGGAGGCACGGGAATTGGGAGGACTCGCCACGAAAGACCCGACGTTCGGACTTCCGGCGGCGTGGATCCCCCCCGAAGCGCGTTCCGCGGCGGAGGACCGAGGGTATACCGTGGTGGACGCCTCGACGGTTCTCGCCACGCACTTTACGGAGATCCTCCGGCGCCACGCCCACGAACTCCTCGGCCGCGAGGAGACGCGCGCGCTCCTCGACCACGTGAAAAAGACGCACCCCACGCTCGTCCAAGACCTCGTCCCAGGAACCCTCACCCTCACGGAAGTGCAAAAGGTCCTGCGCAACTTGCTCAAGGAGGGCATCCCCATCCGCAACCTCGTCACCGTGCTCGAGGTGCTCACGGAGTACGCGCCGCGGACGAAAAATCCGGACGAACTCACGGAACACGTGCGTCAGGCGCTCGCCCGCGTGATCACGGAACGCTACGCGCCGGAAGGGGAGCTCAAGGTGATCCACTTTGCCGCCGAGGCAGAGGAGCGCCTCCTCGGGGCGCTGCGCGCGCGCGACGGTTCGCCGACGCTTCTCTTGCCTCCGGAAGACGTAGAACGCCTCTACCGTTCTCTGGGCGACGCCCTTCGGCGGAGCGAGGCGCTCGGCGTTCGCCCGGTTCTCCTCACGTCTCCGGCGGTGCGTCGGGCCGTTCGGGAGCTCGTGGAGCGCGTCTTTCCCGACCTTCCGGTTCTCTCGTATGCCGAACTTCTCCCCGACGTGCGCGTCGAGGGGGTAAGCGTGATTGCGATCTAGTCCCGAACCCCGCGGAACGAAAAGGGGGTTGGTTTCCGTGCCCGTTCGCAAGATCGTGGGCAAAAACGTCGAAGAAGCCATGGCCCGGGCCCGCGCCGCGTACGGCGACCGCGCCTTCCTCTTGGAAAGCCGCCGAAGGCCCGCGTCCCCGTGGAGTCGCCTCTTCCCCTGGAAGAGGGAGGAGGAAGTCGAACTCCTCCTCTACGTACCCGACGGACTTGAGGGAGAGGGGACCCTTAGAGGTTCGGGGAAGATTCGGGCCGTCTCCGGGACTTCCGATCCCGGCGTGCGTGCGGGCGGTGGGCCCGACGTGGCCCCGTCCTCCGGAGACGTGCTCCGGGAGCTCGAGGGACTTCGGCGCTTCGTGGAACGGCTGGCGGAAAAGGCTCCGCCGGAGTACCCCGGAGATTTTGCGGCGTGGGCCGAGCGCCTGCGCGCCCGCGGCATGGGGGAAGCCCTCCTCGCCGCCCTCTACGAGGCCTATCGGGAGGAGGCGGGCGATCCTCAAGAGAAGCTCCGTCGGGCGTTTCGCGCCCGCTTCGCTCCGGCGGTCTGGCAGGGGCGCGTGCGGGATCGGCCGACCGTGCTTGCCTTCGTCGGGCCGACGGGGGTGGGGAAGACGACGACGCTTGCGAAACTCGCGGGTCAAGCCGTTCTCCGAGGTATGCGCGTCGCCCTCCTCACCGCGGATACGTACCGCATGGCGGCGGTCGAGCAACTCGGCAAGTACGCGGGGATCCTCGGGGCGCCCATGGCCGTCGTACGCACCCCGGCGGAAGTGGCGAGCGCCTTGGAAGAGTGGGGGCGGGAACGGGAACTCGTCCTTTTCGATACTTCGGGACGGAACTACTTCGAAGAAGACCCGGGCCGGACCATGGAGCTCCTCGCCCCCGCACGATCTTGGGGCGCGGTCTACGCCTTTCTCGTCGTCTCCGCCACGCAGATGCCCTCCGACCTCGAAGCGCTCTTCTCCCGGTTTGCCGAACACGCCCTCGACGGATTGGTCCTCACCAAGGTCGACGAGACGCGCACACCGGGGCACGTCTTGGACCTCGTCCTTCGCGGCCGCCTTCCCCTTGCCTACTTCGCCTGCGGGCAGAGCGTTCCGTTCGACCTCGCCCGCGCTTCGCCAGAACTCTTGTTCGAACTCTTCCTCGCCCCGGGTCCCGCCCGCGAAGCCTGTGGTCGGTTCAAAGACCAGGACGTGTTCCTTCGCGAGGGGAGCCCTCCGCACTTTGGGGCGTTAGAGCAAGGAGGAAAGTCCCATGGACGACTTTGACCTTTCTCAGTACCTCGCCCTCTTTCTCGAAGAAAGCCGCGAAAACCTCGACGCGCTCAACGAAGGGCTCCTCCGCCTCGAGCGCGAGCCGGAAAACCTCGGGGTCGTCGCCGACCTCTTCCGCGCCGCCCATACCCTCAAGGGAATGGCCGCGACCATGGGGTTCGAGGCGATCGCCGCGCTCACCCACGAGCTCGAAGACGTCCTCGACCTCGTGCGCTCCGGGCGGCGGACGGTGGATTCTGCACTCGTGGACGTCCTCTTCCGCGCCGTAGACACCCTCGGCGCGATGCTCGACGCCGTTACCCGAGAAGGGAAGGACGACATTCCCCACGCCGACGTCCTCCAGCAGCTGCGCCTCCTTCGCGAAGGAGAAGATCCCGCCGCCGCACCCCCGCCCATCGCCGAAGAGGGACCTTCGGGTTCGGACTTTCCCGAAGTTCCTGCGAGCTCCTTTCCTCCGTACGTCCAGGTCGTCGTCCGCGAGGCGCTCCGCAAAGGGTACGGTGTCTACCGGCTGGACGTCGAGCTCGTTCCGGATGCCCTTTTGAAGTCCGCCCGAGCCTTTCTCGTCTACCGTACGGCGGAGGAGTACGGCGAGGTGCTCCATACGGACCCTTCCGTGGAGGACATCGAGGAGGAGCGAATGGGGACGGCCTTTTCCCTCCTCATCGCCACCTCCGCCCCTCCCGAGGAGCTCCGCCGAAGCGTGGCCAACGTCTCGGAGGTCGCTTCCGTGGTCATCTCTAGGGTGATCGCGGAGGGAGCCCAAGAAGACGATGCGCCTGCCCGCAAAGACGACCGCGCCCCGGAGTCCGGCGGATCCGGTCCAACTTCTCCGGAGGAAAGCGGCGCACCCCGGGATTCCCTACCCGAGCGGAAGGAGCGAGGGCCTTCCTCCGAAGGGCGGGAAAAGCTCGCGCAGCGGCGCATCCTGCGCGTGGACGCCGAGCGGTTGGACAAGCTCATGAACCTCTTCAGCGAGCTCGTGATCGACCGAGGCCGCCTCGAACTTCTCGCCCGCGAGTCGGGAAACGTGGAACTCCAAGAGGTCGTCGAGCACATGTACCGCGTGATGGGCGAGCTGCAAATGCTCGTCCTGGGGATTCGCATGGTCCCCCTCGAGCAGATTTTCCACCGTTTTCCGCGCATGGTGCGCGATCTAGCAAGAGAATTGGGGAAAGAAGTCGAATTTGTAACGAGAGGGGAGGAGACGGAGCTCGACCGTACGGTGATCGACGAGATCGGCGATCCCCTCGTGCACCTCTTGCGGAATGCCGTAGACCACGGGATCGAAACCCCGGAGGAACGGCGTGCGGCAGGGAAGCCCCCGGTGGGCCGCATCGAGCTCGTGGCTTACCCTTCGGGAAGCCACGTCTACATCGAGGTGCAGGACGACGGCCGCGGAATTTCCCGGGAAAAGGTCTTGCGCAAGGCGATTGCGCGGGGCTTCGTCCGCCCCGAGGAGGCGGAGGCGCTGGACGAAGAGGCGGTCTACCAGTTCCTCTTTTACCCCGGATTTACGACAAAAGACGACGTAAGCGACGTCTCCGGACGCGGGGTCGGCCTCGACGCGGTAAAGAACAAGATCGAATCCCTCGGCGGAAACGTGAGCGTCTTTTCCCGCGAGGGCCGCGGTACGCTCTTCCGCATTCAGCTCCCCCTCACGTTGTCGATCCTCACGACGATGCTCGTCGGCGTCGAAGGGGAGACCTACGCGATTCCCGTGGGTGCCATTGTCGAGAGCCTGCGCGTGCGCCCCGAAGAGGTGCGGACCGTGGGGGGACAACCGGTCGTCCTCGTTCGCGACCGTCTCGTCCCCCTCGTCGACCTCGCCGCGCACTTCGGACTCCGGTCTCCCGGGGAGTCGCGCGCACCTGATGAGGAGGGAGAGCGCCTGGTCGTTGTCATCCGCCGCGGCGAACGCTTCGTCGGGCTCGTGGTCGACCGCTTCTTCGGACAGCAGGAGGTGGTCCTCAAGCCCCTCGGCAGCTACCTCGCCCACATCCCCACGTTTTCTGGGGCGACGATCCTCGGCGACGGCCAAATCGCCCTCATCCTCGAACCGGCAGCCTTTTTCGCCCACTAAACCGGAATTTGCGAGCGGGAGGGAATTCCCATGGAACTGTTGCGCACGGAGGGCAAGGAAGGACGCGAGCGAGAGTCGAAATTTGTCTTCTTCCGTCTCGGGAGCGAGATGTACGGCGTCGACGTGCGGTATGTCCGGTCCATCGAACGATTGGGGGCCGTGACGCGCGTCCCCCACTCCCCACCGTACGTGCGCGGCGTGATGAACTTGCGGGGTTCCGTGATCCCCCTCGTCGACCTCCGCCTTCGTCTCGGGTTGCCAGCGGGGGAGACGAGCGAGCGGACACGCGTGCTCATCGTGAACCTCGGCGACAAGGAGATCGGCTACATCGTCGATGAAGCCAACGACGTGCGTGACCTCACAGAGGCGTCCGTAGAGCCCACGCCTGAGGTGGCGAAGACGGAGCGCGCCCGGTACCTTGCGGGTGTGGCGCGCATCGGAGAGGAGCTCGTCCTCCTCCTCGACCTCACGCGCATCCTGAACGAAGAAGAAACGCAGGAGTTGGAGGAGATGCGATGACCACCGGACGCTATCCCCCGCTGGCGCTGGACGCCCTTCGGGAGATCTTCAACATCGGGGCGCATCACGCCGCGCGGGCATTGGGGGAACTCCTGCAGGTCACCGTGCGGATTTCCGTCCCCACCTTGCGCGAGGTGGACTTTGCGGAGGTCGATGCGCTTGTCGGGGGCGAAGAGCCGCGCGTCGGGGCATACCTCCGCTTTCAGGGGGATCTGGAAGGGAGCCTCTTTTTCCTCCTCTCTCCTCGGGACGCCCGCGCGCTCGCGCGGCGCATGACGATGCTCCTCGCAGGGAGTACGGAAGTTCGCACAGATCGCGCAAACGGAAAAGAGGGGGACTTTACGGAACTCGAGTGGAGCGCGTTGGCGGAGATCGGCAACATCCTCGCGGGGAACTTCGTTGCCACCCTCTTTTCCTTCACCTCGCTCGAAATGCGGATGAGCGTGCCCGGCCTCGCGTACGACTACGCCCTTGCCATCCTCGCCGAGGGGATGCTCGCCGTCGGGGAGAGCGCAGACGAGATCCTCCTGGGCGATGCCCGCCTGAGTGCCGGAGAGCAGGAAATTCGCGGGGAGCTCGTCTTCCTCCCGCATCCTCGCTCCGTGGACGTGCTCCTCGCCGCCCTCGCGGTGGACGGGAAATGAAGGCGGGAGGCGTAGAGAGGTGTACGGGCGGGACTTGGCAGAACGAAAACGCGGCGCGGAGAACGAGCTGCCGCGCGGATGAGGGGGGCGAGGTATGGTGATTCACGTACCCATCGCCCACATGGCGGTGGCCCGTCCTCCCGCCAAGCTGCGAACGACGGGACTAGGGTCTTGTGTAGGGGTTGTCCTGTACGATCCATGGGCCCGCGTCGCCGGCATGGCGCACATCATGCTCCCCCAGGCGACCGAAGGACGCGAAGGCCCCCCTGCCAAGTTTGCCGACACGGGGATCCCCGAACTCGTGCGGCGCATCGAAGAGGCGGGCGGCGTGCGTCGTCGGCTTCGGGCCAAGATCGCCGGAGGGGCGAACATGTTTCCCCAGCTCTCCAACGACTTCTTTCGCATCGGGGAAAAGAACGTGCTCGCCGTGAAGGCGGCTCTGCAGGAACTCCGAATTCCCGTGGAAGCGGAGGACGTGGGAGGGACTGTGGGACGGACGATCGAGTTCGACCCGGAGAGCGGAAAGCTCACGGTTTGGACCATTCGGGGGGAAGTAGCGGTGTTTTGAGGGGAGGGGAGGAACGTGGGGGATTCCATCCTGGAGGAGCGGAGCGAGGAGCGGATCCTTTGGGAGCGCTACAGGCGCACGAAAGACGTTCGGACGGAAGAGGAGCTCGTACGCCGCTTCCTGCCGCTCGTAGATCGCGTCGTGGGTCGGGTGGCGTCGCGGCTTCCCTCGTTCGTGAGCCAAGAAGAGCTCCGGAGCTACGGGTACGTGGGGCTCCTCGAGGCCGTCCGCAAATTCGAACCCGATCGGGGGATTTCCTTTTCCACCTACGCGATGTGGCGCATCCGCGGGGCCATTTACGACGGCCTCAGGGATCTCGATCCCTACACGCGCTCCCTGCGCGAAAAGAGCAAGAAGATCGAGGAAGTCCAATCCCTCCTCGAGCAAAAGCACCTCCGGCGCGTGGGCGACGAGGAAATCGCTTCAGAGGCGAACCTCTCCCTTCGCGAGGTGGCGCGCCTGCGCCGCGAGGAACCGGAAGGTTCTTTCCCGGAGCTCGAGGACGACGAAGGGCAAAAGCTCCCCCTGCCGTGGTCGGATCCCAACGCCCCCCTCCCCGAGGAAGATGTCGAGAGGAACGAGCTCCGGGACGAGCTCGCCCGGGCCATCGAAGGACTTCCCGAGCGCGAGCGGCTCATCCTTTCCCTCTTTTACTACGAAGGACTCAAGTTCCACGAAATTGCCGACCTTCTGGGCCTTTCTCCTTCGCGGATTTCCCAGCTCCACGGGCGCGCCCTCGCCCGCCTGCGCCCCCTCTTGGAGCGCTATCTAGAAGGCAGGTGATCCTCCCCTATACGGTTTTTCTCCGTCGCCCGATTCCCTTCCGGGGACGGACTCTCGGACGCCAAAGTAGCGGTCTCCGGCCGCCGTCTGCGGGCGATTCCGCCTCCGTCCCGGGAGGGGGAGGGACGTGCGTCTCGTCGAGCTCCAAATCGCCCTGACGCGCACGCTGTACGAGGGCGTGGTACGGTCCCTCGAACTTCAGGCGCGCGAAAGCGTCCAGCCGTACCTCCGGGAGCGGATGGACGCTCGCCAAAACGAGGCAAACCTCACCCTTGCCGCATCCCTTTCCGGCGATCGCGGCCTTCTTCCAGGAAGTGCCCCTTCCCGTGCGCGGGGGGCAGGGAGCGGATCGGGGCTCGCCCCGTATCGCGCGGGCGGCGAAGGCGGGCGGAAAGAAACCGGGGGAGGAAAGCGGGAAGGGAAACACCCTTCTCCCGAGACTTCCGAGAAACCTTCGTCGGGGCGGGGGATAGGGCTTCCGCCTTCTGCGGGGGCGTTGTTGGACGAACGCCTCTAGGGTTTCCCGAAGTTCCAAAGCCGCACGCGTCGGCCCCTTTCCTTGCGGGGAGGAAAGGGGCTGTGCTATAGTTACACAGGATTTACCCACCACGCACCGTCTCCCAAACTGGGGTGCCGCGCGGGCGGTCGGGGGACGGAAGGGAACCCCATCTGGAGGGAATCGCATGGCCGTCGTATCCATGAAGCAGCTGTTGGAAGCCGGAGTGCACTTTGGCCATCAGACGCGCCGCTGGAACCCCAAGATGGCGCGCTACATCTTCACCGAGCGAAACGGGATCTACATCATCGACCTGCAGAAGACGATGAAGCTCCTGGAGGAGGCCTACCGCTTTCTCCGCGACGTCGCGGCGGAAGGGGGAGACATCCTCTTCGTAGGTACGAAGAAGCAGGCGCAGGAGGCCATCCGGGAGGAGGCCGAGCGGGCTGGCGTGTTTTACGTAAACCACCGCTGGCTCGGGGGCACACTCACGAACTTTCAGACGATCCAAAAGCGCATCGCCCGACTTCATGAACTCGAGCGGATGGAGGAGGACGGCACGTTCGACGTCCTTCCGAAAAAGGAGGTCATCCTCCTTCGCAAGGAAAAGGAGCGCCTCGAGCGTTTCCTCGGCGGGATCAAGACGATGAAGCGGCTTCCGGACGCGATGTACGTCGTCGATCCGCGGAAAGAGCGCATTGCCGTGTCGGAGGCGCGCCGCCTGGGGATTCCCGTGGTCGCCATCGTGGATACGAACTGCGATCCTGACGAGGTCGATTACGTCATCCCCGGAAACGACGACGCGATTCGCGCCATCCGCCTCATCACGTCGAAGATGGCCGATGCCGTCCTCGAGGGGCGCCGCGGACTCACCCCCGAAGCGGCGGGGAAACCCGCGCAGGCCGCGGAGGAACCCGCCGCCGAGGAGGACGTGCAGATCGACGAGGCGTTTTTTGCCCGGCCGGAAGGCGACGCCGAAGTTTGACCCGTCTTCGGCCGGATTCCCCGATCCCGCCGCCGACAGACGGAGGCGGCGGGGAGATCTTTCGAGGAGGGACACTGCGTGACCGTACGCGCCGATCAGATCAAGGAGCTTCGCGAACGCACAGGCGCCGGGTTTCTCGACTGCAAAAAGGCGCTCGAAGAAGCAGGCGGAGACATGGAGCGCGCCATACAGATCCTGCGCGAGAAGGGGAAGGCGCAGGCGGCAAAGAAGGCGGGCCGCATTGCCGCCGAAGGCGTCGTCGAGGCGTACATCCACGCCGGCGGGCGCATTGGCGTCCTCGTGGAGGTGAACTGCGAAACGGACTTCGTCGCCAAGACGGAGATTTTCCGGCAGTTCGCCCGGGAGATCGCCATGCAGATTGCGGCCTTTAAGCCGCGTTACGTGCGGCGCGAGGACGTCCCCGCGGAGGTCATCGAACGGGAAAGGGCGATCTACCTCGAACAGGCCAAGAACGAAGGAAAGCCGGAGAACATCGCCGCCCGCATCGCCGAAGGCAAGCTGGAAAACTTCTTCAAGGAGGTCGTCCTCCTCGAACAGCCGTACATTCGCGACGCAAACCGCACGGTAAAGGACCTGCTCGAGGAGACGATCGCCAAGACGGGCGAGAAGGTGGACATCCGCCGCTTCGTCCGCTACGAGCTGGGCGAGGGGATCGAGCGGGAGACCAAGGACTTCGCCCAGGAAGTGATGTCGCAGTTGGGCCGTGAAGGGTGAGAGAGCGTGGGGGAGGAAGAGCGCAAAGGGACGCCGAAGTTTCGCCGCGTCGTTCTCAAGCTGAGCGGAGAAGCTCTGGCCGGGGAAAAGGGCTTCGGCATCGACCCCGACGTGCTCACCGCCGTGGCGGAGGAAATCCGCAGCGCGCGGGATCTCGGGGTAGAGATCGCCGTCGTCGTCGGCGGGGGAAACTTCTGGCGAGGGCTTAAGGGCGCGGCCCGCGGGATCGACCGGGCGACCTCGGACTACATGGGGATGCTCGCGACCGTGCTCAACGCCCTCGCGCTGCAGGACGCCTTGGAGCGCCTCGGCGTGCCCACCCGTGTGCAGACCTCCATTGAGATGCGCGAGGTGGCGGAACCGTACATTCGCCGGCGGGCGATTCGCCACCTCGAAAAGGGCCGCGTCGTGATCTTCGCCGCAGGTACGGGGAATCCCTACTTTTCCACGGATACCACCGCGGCGCTGCGCGCGGCGGAAATCGAGGCCGACGTGATCCTCATGGGGAAGAACCGGGTAGACGGGGTGTACTCCGCCGATCCGGCGGTGGATCCGACGGCGCAAAAGTACGACCGCCTCACGTATCTCGACCTTCTCAACAAGAAGCTCGGCGTCATGGACTCCACGGCATCTTCTCTCAGCATGGATACCAAGATCCCGATCATCGTCTTCAACCTCCTCACGCCGGGCAACATCCGCCGCATCCTCCTCGGCGAGGAGATCGGAACGTTCATCGGAGGGGACGGAGATGTCCGAAGAAGTTCTTAAAGACGCCGAAGCGCGCATGGAAAAGGCGATCGAGGTCCTCCGTTCGGAGCTGAGCACCGTCCGCGCGGGACGCGCGACGCCGGCCCTCCTGGAAAAGGTGACCGTTGACTACTACGGCGTACCCACGCCAATCCAGCAGCTCGCGACGATCACCGTCGCGGATGCCCGCCTCCTCGTCGTCCAGCCGTGGGACCGTTCCACCCTCGCGGCCATCGAGCGGGCGATTCAGAAGGCGGAGCTCGGCTTGAACCCGCAAAACGACGGCCAGGTGATCCGCATCGTCGTCCCCCCGCTCACGGAAGAGCGGCGCAGAGAGCTCACGAAGCTCGTTCGCCGCTTTGGCGAAGATGCCCGCGTGGCCATCCGCAACGTGCGTCGCGACGCCATCGAAGAGCTCCGCCGGCGCGAGAAGGAAGGGCTTCTCTCCGAAGACGAATCGCGCCGCCTGCAGGAACGCGTGCAGAAGCTCACGGACCAGATGGTAGGGCGCGTGGACGCCCTCTTGGAGCAAAAGGAAAAAGAACTCCTCGAGATCTGACTTGGGATTGGTGCCGCGGGACCCACTCGGCCCGCCCCCCGGCCGAACCGGGTCGGGGGGTGTCCTCTATTTGGGCGCGGTTTGGGTAGAGCTCGTGCGGGACGGAGGCGACGGAGATGTGGCCGTTCGGGCGTGGGCGTGCGCGCAAGCGGGAAGAGCTCCCTTCGGTCGATCGCCTGCCGCAGCACGTGGCGATCATCATGGACGGGAACGGGCGCTGGGCACAGGCACGCGGACTCCCGCGGATTGCGGGGCACGAGGCGGGCATGCGTGCCGTTCGCCGAACGGTGCGCGCCGCCGACGAATTCGGCATCCGCGTGCTCACCCTTTACGCCTTTTCTACGGAAAACTGGCGCCGTCCGCGGGAAGAGGTCGAATTCCTCCTCTCCCTCCCCACGCGGTTTCTCGAAAGCGACCTTCCGGAACTCAAAGAACGCAACGTCTCCGTTCGCGTGATGGGCTTTCTCGACGAACTTCCGCCCCACACGCGCGCAGCAGTGGAGCAGGCTGTGGCGGAAACCGAGGGCAATACGGGGCTTGTGCTGAACTTCGCCCTGAACTACGGCTCCCGCCGCGAGATCGTGTACGCGCTGCAAAGGATTCTGTACGCCGTGCGAGACGGAACGCTCGCGTGGTCGGACGTGGAAGCGCTTCGCGAGGAAGACATCTCTCGCTTTTTGTTGAGCGCCGACTTGCCCGATCCCGACCTCATCATTCGCACGGGCGGTGAGATGCGGCTTTCGAACTTTCTCCTCTGGCAGGCGGCCTACGCAGAACTCTGGTTTACCCCGCGGTTTTGGCCGGATTTCACGCGGGAGGACTTCCTCGAGGGGCTCCGCGCGTACGCGGAGCGGGAGCGGCGCTTCGGAGCGTTGGGAGACGGGGGTAGGCGGTAGCGGCTTTCGGTGTAGGGAGGGGAGCGCATGGCTTCGCGGGTTGTCACCGCGCTCGTGGGCGGGTTCCTCGTCGTTTCGCTCATCGTCTTGGGTGGGCCTGCCTTCTCATTTCTCTTGCTCGTGATTTCGACGGCGGTCTTTCTCGAGTTCGCCGCTATGTACGAACGACGTTTCCTGACTCCTTTGAACGTCCTCGGGGTCCTCTTTACCTGGGGGCTCGTCTTCGGCTACGCGTTTTCGACGAGGTTTTCCCTCCACACCCGCGACCTCAAAGACCTCCTCTGGCTCGCCGCCTTCCTCCTTCTCTTCTTTTACGTCCTCTACCGCGAGGAGGTTTCCCTCCAAAGGCTCACCTACGTCTTCTTGGGCGTCGTGTACATCGGCCTCGGGTTCCACTACTTTTACCTCTTGCGCGTGCTTCCCGGAACGGCCGCCTACACCCTGTTCGTCGCCTTCGTCGTCTGGGCCACGGACATCGGTGCCTTTCTCGCCGGGCGGCTCTTCGGGCGCCACAAACTCCTCCCCAACGTGAGCCCGAAAAAGACGTGGGAGGGTTCCTTGGGTGGCTTCCTCCTCGGCGTTCTCGCCGCCCTCCTTTCCGCCGGCGGCTTCCGCCTGCCGCTCTCCTTCGGGCAGGTCTTTCTCCTGGGGGGGATCCTTTCGTTTGCCGGGCAGGTCGGGGACCTCATCGAATCGGCGATCAAGCGGGCCTTTCAGGTCAAAGACTCTGGCCACCTCCTCCCGGGACACGGGGGGTTCTTCGACCGCTTCGACAGCATGATCGTCGCCTACCCGATTGCGTACTTCTTTTTCCGCTTTCTCGGCCTCCTCTGAGCCGTTCGCTCCGCTCGAATCGTCCCCGTGCCCTCGTGAGAGGAGATCCCGTCCGCCGGAACAAGGGCACACCTGCGGCGGAGTTCCCCATGCCTTTTGCTTTCGGAGGGAAGTTTCCGCCCACTGGGGAACGAACGAAAGGGAGATGGAGATGCGACGCGTGGTCATCCTCGGCTCCACGGGGTCTATCGGCGTGCAGACGCTCCAAGTCCTGGCGGAGTTTCCGGAATCGTTCGAAGTCGTCGGATTGGCTGCGGCGCGAAGCGCGGGTCGGCTTGCCGAACAGGTGTGCGCGTTTGGTCCGCGGGCGGTGGCCGTGCTCGACGGGGAGACGGCGGAGGCGCTCGCCGCGGAGCTCGCGGCCCGGAGGTGTTCTCCCCGGCCGGAAATCCTCGTAGGGGAAGAGGGGTACGTGTCCCTGGCCGAGCACCCGGATGCGGACGTCGTCGTCTCCGCCCTCGTGGGGTTTTCTGGTGCCATCCCGACGCTTGCCGCGGCGGAGGCCGGGAAGACGATCGCCCTCGCCAACAAGGAGGCCCTCGTCGCCACGGGGGAACTCCTCCTCGCAGCGCTTTCCCGCGGCGGGGGGCGGATCGTACCCGTGGACAGCGAGCACTCCGCCGTGTACCAGGCCCTCGCGGGCGAACCGCGCGCGGGCATCCGGCGCCTCATCCTCACCGCTTCCGGCGGCGCCTTTCGCCACCTCTCGCGCGAAGAGCTCGTCCGTGTCACGGCGGCCGACGCCTTGCGCCACCCGAACTGGGCCATGGGCCCTAAGGTGACGATCGACTCGGCGACGATGATGAACAAGGCGCTCGAGGTGATCGAGGCGCACTTCCTCTTCGACGTGCCCTACGAGGCGATCGACGTCCTCCTCCACGATGAAAGCATCGTGCACGCTATGGTAGAATTTCAAGACGGGAACGTGAAGGCCGTCCTGAGCGTCCCCGACATGCGCTTTCCCATTCAGTACGCCCTCTTTGCCCCGGAGCGCCCCGCAAACTCCTTCCCCCGCCTCGACCTCGCGCGCGTGGGCACCCTGCACTTCCGGGCGGCGAGCTGCGAACGCTACCCCGCCCTGTGCCTGGGGTACCGTGCGGGCAAGGCGGGTGGGACGTACCCGGCGGTGTTGAGCGCGGCAAACGAGGTGGCCGTGCAGGCGCTTCTCGAAGGGCGGCTTGGGTTTCACGCCGTCGAAGACCTCCTCGCCGCCGTGCTCGACGCCCACGTTCCCGTTGCGCATCCGACCCTTACCGAACTCCGGGAGGCGGACCGCTGGGCGCGGGAGGAGGCGGCGCGGCGCATCGCGCGGGCGTACTCGGGGTGATCGCAGGGAAAACGATCGAACGGGAGTGAACTCGGTGCCCGAACCGTTGTCCGGGATTTACGTAGCGCTGGCGATCGCCGGCGTGTTCACGCTTCTCGTCTTCGTGCACGAGTTCGGCCACTACACGTTTGCGAAGCGGGCGGGGATCTTGATCCGCGAGTTCGCCATCGGCTTTGGCCCGCGGCTCATTTCGTGGAAGCGGGGAGAAACCACGTGGAGCATCCGCCTCTTCCCCCTCGGGGGCTACGTCCGCATGGCCGGCGAAGAGGCCGAAGAGGGCGAAATCCCCGAAGGAACGCGCATCTACCTCGTCGAGGGATCCGACGGCCGCATCGCCCGCATCGTCCTCCCCGAGGCCCTCGAACGCCGGAAGGAGGCGGAGACCTGGATCCGCGGCGCGAGGGAGGCGGAGGTGCGTGCCTCCCGCCTCGTAGACCGCTTAGAGCTCGTGGTTGCCGATCCTTCCGGCGGAGTGGAAGTTCTGTATGCCCGCCCCGACTTGGAAATCGTCACCGCAGAGGGTCCCGTGCAGTTTGCCCCCCGGGATCGCCTCTTCGGGAGCAAGACGATCGGCCAGCGGCTTGCCGTGCTGGCCGCCGGCCCCGTCTTTAACATCCTCTTGGCCCTCCTCCTCTTCTTCGTGTACTTTCTCGTGCGCGGCGTGCCCAGCGAAGACCCTGTCGTAGGTGGGGTACTTCCCGATTCCCCCGCCCAACAGGCGGGCATCGTTCCCGGGGAGCGCATCGTCGCCGTGGGGGACGTACCCGTGCGTACGTGGGACGAACTCGGCCCGGCCGTCTCCCTGTACGCCGGAAAACCGGTGGAGGTCACGCTGGAGAAGGACGGCGTGCGCCGTACGGTCACGCTTACGCCGGAAGTGAGGTTCATCGTCGAGCGTGTACCGGCGGGAAAGGAGCTCAAACCGGGGGACAGAATCCTGGCGATCGACGGCAGGCGCTTTGCGAGCCTTTCGGAGCTCGACGCCTACCTCCAGGCGCACCGAGGGGAACGGATCGTCGTCACCGTTGAACGTCCAGAAGGCGAAGAGCTTCGCCCTGTGGACGTACCTTACGACCTCGCCGCGGGCGAGCTCGGAGTTACCGTCAAGGGTCAGCTGGGCGTCCAGCAGGCGATCCTCCACACTCCCGTCCTCGCGCTCATCCGCGCACCGGAAGAACTTTGGCGGTGGACGGCGATGATCTTCGGCGCCCTGGGGCACCTCTTCGTCGCCCAGAACCCGCTTGCGGAAATCGGGGGACCTGTGCTCATCATGTCCACTACGGGGGAGATGGCGAAGCGCGGGGTAGAGGCGCTCCTCTTTTGGACCGCCCTCCTCAGCCTCAACCTCGGGATCTTCAACCTGATCCCCATCCCCGCCCTCGACGGGGCCCGGATCCTCTTTCTCGGGGTGGAATGGGTGCGGGGACGTCCCCTCGATCCGGCCAAGGAAAACCTCATCCACCTCATCGGCTTTGCCTTTCTCCTCCTCTTCATCCTCGTCGTCACGTGGAAGGACGTCCAGATGCTCTTGGGCGGTTGATCGGGAGCTATACTTTTTCGGCCGGATCTTGCGCGTTTGGGATCGGTCGCCGCACTGCGGAAAGGGGGAGGACGGAGTGTACCGCCGGACGGAGACCAAACCCGTATGGGTAGGAGGCGTGCGCATCGGCGGGCAAGACCGCGTCGTGATTCAGTCCATGACGACGACGGATACGCGGGACGTTCGCGCCACCTTGGCACAGATTCGCCGCCTTGCGGACGCGGGTTGTGAACTCGTGCGCCTTGCCGTCCTCGACGAGGCGGCCGCGGAAGCGCTTCGGGAGATCGTTCGCGAATCGCCTCTCCCCGTCGTCGCCGACATCCACTTCGACTACCGCCTGGCCCTCAAGGCGATCGACGCAGGGGTGCACAAGATCCGCCTCAACCCGGGGAACATCGGCGGGCGCGAGCGCGTGCGTGTCGTCGTCGCCGCAGCCCGCGAGCGGCGCGTTCCCATTCGCATCGGGGTGAACTCGGGTTCCGTAGAGCGCGAGTTGCTCGAAAAGTACGGCTCGCCCACCGCCGAGGCGATGGTGGAGAGCGCCCTGCGGCACGTGGAGATCCTCGAAGAGGAAGGGTTTACGGACATCGTGATTTCCCTGAAGTCTTCGGACGTCCCGACGATGGTCGCCGCCTACCGGAAGATGGCCGAACTTCGGCCGTATCCCCTTCACGTGGGGGTGACCGAGGCGGGGACGTTCTTTGCCGGGGGCATAAAGAGCGCCGTCGGAATCGGCGCCGTCCTTTTGGAAGGTCTGGGGGATACGATTCGCGTCTCTCTCGCGGCTCCTCCGGAAGAGGAAATTCGGGTGGCCAAGGCGATCCTCAAAAGCGTTGGCCTTCCCGCGGGAGAACCCGTCGTCATCGCCTGTCCGGCGTGCGGCCGGGCGCAGATCGACCAGATCTCCCTCGCGAACCGCGTCGAGGAAGCTGTACGCCACCTCAAGGTGCCGATCAAAATCGCCGTGATGGGCTGTGCGGTAAACGGTCCGGGGGAAGCGCGGGAGGCCGACGTCGGCGTGGCGGGCGGACGAGGGGAAGGGCTCATCTTCCGTAAGGGCCGCGTGATCCGCAAAGTTCCCGAGGCGCAACTCTTTGACGCCCTGATGGAAGAAGTCGAGCGCCTGGCGGCCGAGTGGGAGCGCGAAAATGCGCCCGCGTCCCGGCCGCTGCCGTAAGGCGCAAGGACGTTCTCCGAAGGGGGACGAAGCACCCGGATTCCCGCGGAAGAAGAGGTGAAAGCATGCGCCAATCTGCGCTTTACGCCCCGACGCTGCGCGAAGATCCCAAAGAAGCCGAAGTCACGAGCCACCGACTCCTCCTTCGGGGCGGGTATGTGCGGCAGGTGGCAAGCGGGGTGTACGCCTACCTTCCCCTCGCCTACCGCGTACTGCAAAAGATCTCGCGGATCATCGAGGAAGAAATGGATCGTGCCGGAGCCCAGGAGATCCTCCTCCCCGTGATTCAGCCGAAAGAGGTGTGGGAGGCCTCCGGACGTTGGGAGACGTTCGGGCCACTCATGTTTCGCGCCGAGGACCGCCACGGCCGTCCGTTCGCCCTCGGCCCCACGCACGAAGAGCTCATCACCGCCCTCGTGCGCGACGAGGTGCGAAGTTACAAGCGCCTCCCGCTTAGGCTCTACCAGATCCAGACCAAGTTTCGCGACGAGTACCGGCCGCGCTTCGGGCTTTTGCGCGGGCGGGAATTCCTCATGAAGGACGCCTATTCCTTCGACCGCGACGAGGAGGGGCTCGAGGAGAGCTACTGGGCGATGTACCGCGCGTACGAGCGCATCTTTCGCCGCCTCGGCGTGGAGGCGCGGGCGGTGCTCGCGGACACGGGGGCCATGGGCGGCTCCGAGAGCCACGAGTTCATGATCCTCGCGGACATCGGCGAGGACACGATCGCCTACTGCCCGCAGTGTGACTACGCCGCCAACGTCGAGCGGGCGGAGGTCGTCGTCCGCGAAGAGGCGCCGCCGGAAGAACCTATGGAACCCCTCCGGCGCGTCCGCACGCCGGGGGCGCGGACGGTGGCCGAGCAGGCGGCGGCCCTCGGCCTGCCTCCGGAAAAGATCATCAAAAACGTGGTCTACGTCGCCGACGGGGAGGTCGTCGTCGTCCTCGTGCGGGGCGACCACGAGGCAAACGAGGCTAAGGTGCGCCGCGTCCTCGGGGCAGAGACGCTCGAAATGGCCGACGAGGAGACGATCCGCCGCACGTTCGGGGCGGGCCCCGGCTTCGTGGGGCCCATCGGGGTGGTCGGCGTTCGGTTCTTCGCGGATCACGCCGTACGCGCGTTGCGCAACGCCTCTACGGGAGCGAACCGCGACGACGAACACTTCCTCGGCGTAAACCCCGGCCGCGACTTCGAACCCGAGGGGTACTACGACCTCAGGACCGTGCGGGAGGGCGACGTCTGCCCCAAGTGCGGTGCCCCCCTCCGTTTCGCCCGCGGAATCGAGGTCGGGCATGTGTTCAAGCTCGGGACGAAGTACAGCGAGGCCCTGGGGGCTACGTACCTCGACGAGGAGGGGCGCGAGCGCCCGATCGTCATGGGAAGCTACGGGATCGGCGTTTCCCGCCTCGTTCAGGCGATCGTCGAACAGAGCCACGACGAAGACGGGATCATCTGGCCGCTGAGCGTCGCTCCCTATGAAGTACACCTCCTCGTGACGAACATGGCCGAGCCGGAGCTTCGGGAGGCGGGGGAACGCCTCTACGAGGAGCTCACGCGCCGGGGCGTCGAGGTTCTCTACGACGACCGTCCGGACCGCGCCGGCGTGAAGTTCAAGGACGCCGACCTCTTGGGCATCCCCTACCACGTCGTCGTAGGAGCGCGCACGCGGGAAGAAGGCCTCGTAGAGTGGAAGGAGCGCCGGACGCGCGCCGTCGACCCCATTCCCCTCGCGGAGGCGGCGGAGGTGATCGCCGCCCGCATCGCCGAAGCGCGGCGCGCCTTTTCCGCCTAGGACTCGGGTGAGCGTGCGGCGCGCGGCGCAGCTGCGTTTCCGCGGAGGGGATGAACGGAATGGACGAGCGGTTGTTTCGCCTTCTCCGGGAGTTCACCCCGGAATTCGCAGACGAAGGGCCTTCGGAAGACCTCCTACGCCTCTTGGCGCAGGCGGAGCTCAGGCGCCTCGAAGTCGTACGCCGCAAACGGCTTTGGCGTCTGCGCCTCGTCGTGCCCGCCTTTCCGCCCGTGGCCCCCTACCTCACGTGGGGCCGGACGTTTGCCGCACGCCTTCGGGATCGGGCCGGGCTTCGCCTCGACCTGCACCCCGAGTACCTGAAGCCCTTCGATCCCGCGTCCTTCGTCGCGGAGGTCGCCCGCGAGCTTCGGGAATGGGCGGCGGCTACCGAAGACCTCGCGGCGTACGCCGACGGGTTTCGCCTCGCGTTCGACGGGCGTGCGGGCGTGCTCGTCGTGCACTTTTCCACGGCGGCAGGTCTCCCTTCGGAAGCCGGGATCGAAGAACTCGCCGCCTACGTCCGCTGGCTCTTCGGCCTTCCCGTCCGCAAAGTCCTCCCTGTAGACGACGGGTCGCAGGCGGGAGACGCTCCAACGCACGGAGGGGGCGACCTCTTCTCGGCGGGTGGCGAGGGAGGGGAGCGCTGTGTGCGCCCTGTCCGCAAGCGCCCTTCGGAAGCAAACCACGGCGTGCCCCTCTTGGCTATCGAAGAGCTGACGGAGGACATGCCGCGCGTGGCCGTGGAGGGCACGATCTTTGCCGTGGAGACGCGGCCCGTGAAGTCCGGCGGGACGCGCTACGTCTTTAAGATCACGGACGGAACGGACAGCATTGCCGTGAAGGTCTTTCCCCGGGACGAGGCGGAGGAAGAGCGCTTCCAAAACCTCGGTCCAGGAGCCGCCATCCGCGCCGAAGGCAACGTCCACTACGACACGTACGACCAGGACTTCGTCCTGAGCGCGCGTAAGGTCGAGGCGATCGAACGTCCCAAACGCCTGGACCTCGCCCCCGTCCGCCGCGTGGAACTCCACCTGCACACGGCGATGAGCGCCATGGACGCGCCGCTCAAGGTCGCCGACGCCGTCCGCCGCGCCGCCGAGTGGGGGCACGGCGCCCTGGCGATCACAGATCACGCCGTCGTACAGGCTTTCCCTGAAGCGTACGAGCTGGGAAAGGCCCTAGGCGTAAAGGTGATCTACGGCCTGGAGGCCTACCTCGTAGACGACGCCGTGCCGATCGTCCACGATCCCGAGCCGCGGGATCTCCTCGAGGACACGTACGTCGTCTTTGACGTAGAGACCACGGGGCTTTCCAGCGAGTTCGACGCGCTCATCGAGATCGCCGCCGTGAAGTTTCGAGGCGGGGAAGTCGTGGAGACCTTTCGGACCTTCGTCGATCCGAAACGCCCCCTTCCTCCGAAGATCGTCGCCCTTACGGGAATCCGGGATGAAGACCTCGTGGGGGCACCTTCGGAACGGGAGGCCGTACACGCCTTTCTGGAGTTCGCACAAGACGCGACGCTCGTCGCCCACAACGCCCGCTTCGACGTGGGTTTCCTCCAGGCGGCCCTCAGGCGCATGGGACTCCCGCCGCTCAAGCGCCCCGTCGTCGACTCCCTCGAGCTCGCCCGCCTCCTTTTGCCCAACCACCGCAACCACCGCTTGGACACGCTCGCCGAAACCTACGGCGTCGCCCTCGAGCGGCACCACCGCGCACTCGACGATGCGGCGGCTACGGCGCAGGTCTTTTGGCGGCTCGTCGAGCAGGTCGTAGAGGAACGGGGGGTTCGGACGCAGGACGCCCTGGCCCGCCTGGCCAACGCCCGCGGTGCCGGAGCTTCGCGCGCCCGGCCGTACCACGCCACGCTCCTTGCGACGAGCGAAGAGGGCTTGCGCAACCTCTACCGGCTCGTCACCTTGAGCCATACGGAGTACTTCTACCGGGTGCCGCGCATTCCCAAGAGCGTCTTAGAGGCGCATCGCGAAGGCCTCCTCGTGGGAAGTGGCTGCGAGGAAGGCGAGGTGTTCGAAGCGGCGCTGAACAAAGGGCCCGACGTCCTCCGCGGGATTCTCGAGTTTTACGACTACGTGGAGCTCTTGCCGCCCGACCTCTACCTCGCGCAGGTGGAAGACCTCACGGAGGATCGCCTGCGGGAAGTATTCTCTAAACTCCTCACCCTCGCCCGGGAGCTCGGGAAACCGGTCGTCGCCGTGGGGAACGTCCACCATTTGGAGCCGGAGGACATCGTCTTCCGCAAGGTCCTCCTCGTAAACCAAAACGGGATCCCCACCAAAGATCCGGAGAGGATCGGTTCCGCGTACTACCGCACGACCGAGGAGATGCTGGACGCCTTTCGCCCGTACGTGGGGGAGCTCGCGGAGGAAATCGTCATCCACGCCCCGCGCCGCATCGCCGAATCGATCCCCGAGCTTCGTCCGTACCCGGAAGGGCTTCACACTCCGGATCTCCCTGGTGCGGAAGAAGAGCTTCGGGAACTTGCCTACCGCGAGGCGCGCCGCCGCTACGGGGACCCGTTGCCCGAACTCGTCGCCGCCCGCCTCGAACGCGAGCTTACGAGCATCGTCCGCGGCGGGTATGCCGTCGTGTACATGAGCGCCCAACGCGTGGTCCAGAAGTCCCTTGCCGACGGCTACCTCGTCGGATCGCGGGGCTCCGTGGGCTCGTCCCTCGTCGCCCACCTCATCGGAATTACGGAGGTCAACCCCCTTCCCCCACACAAGGTCTGCCCGCGCTGCCACTACTTCGAACTCGTACCGCCGGGGAAGGTGGGTTCCGGCTTCGACCTCCCGCCGGAGGCTTGTCCGCGCTGCGGAGCGCCGCTTCACCGGGACGGGCACGATATCCCGTTTGAAACCTTCATGGGGTTCGAAGGAGACAAGGTCCCGGACATCGACCTGAACTTTTCTGGAGAGTACCAGGCCCAAGCCCACCGCTATGTGGAAGAACTCTTCGGTCCCGCGTACGTCTTTCGCGCGGGGACGATTTCCACCGTCGCCGAGCGTACGGCCTTTTCCTTTGCCCGCACGTACGGGGAAAAGACGGGGCGCAGGTTGCGCAAGGCGGAGCTCGAGCGCCTCGCCCAAGGAATCATCGGCGTGAAACGCACGACCGGACAACACCCCGGGGGCCTCATCATCGTGCCGCGCACGCGGGACGTCCACGAGTTCACCCCGGTGCAGCACCCGGCCGACGACCCGAGTTCCGGAGTGCGGACGACGCACTTCGACTACAACGCGCTGAGCGATCACCTCCTCAAACTGGACATCCTCGGCCACGACGACCCGACGATCCTCCGGATGCTCCAGGACTTCACGGGCGTCGATCCCCGAAGTGTCCCTGTCACGGATCCGGAGGTCCTCGCCCTCTTTCGCGGGACCGAAGTCCTCGGGCCGGACGTGGCCCTCGAGGTGATCGACGTCCGCACGGGGACGCTGGGAATTCCCGAGTTCGGTACGCCGTTCGTCCGGCAAATGCTCGAGGAAACCCGGCCTGCGAGCTTCGCGGAACTCGTACAGATCTCTGGGTTGAGCCACGGGACGGACGTCTGGCTCGGCAACGCTCGCGACGTGATTCAGAGCGGGGAAGCGACACTGCGGGACGTCATCGGCTGCCGCGACGACGTCCTCGTCGACCTCACCCACAAGGGCATCCTGCCCCAGCGCGCCTTCAAGATCATGGAACAGGTGCGCAAGGGGAAGGGCCTCACGCCCGACGACGAGGCGCTCATGCGCGAGCACGGGGTTCCCGAGTGGTACATTCGCTCCTGCAACAAGATCAAGTACCTCTTCCCCAAGGCCCACGCCGTGGCGTACGTCCTCATGGCCTTGCGCATCGCCTACTTCAAGGTCTACTACCCTGCGGCCTTCTACGCCGCAATCCTCACGACGCACGCCGCCGACCTCGATCTTCCCCTGGCCTTGCAAGGGCGCGACGTCGTCCGCCAGAGGATTCTCGACCTCAAGGCCAAGGGGAACGACCTCACGGCGAAAGAGCGAAGCGCCCTCACTGCCCTCGAGCTCGTCTACGAGATGCTCGGGCGGGGAATCGGCCTTTTGCCGGTCGACCTCGAGCATTCCGACGCCCGCAGGTTTCTCCCCCTGGAAGACAAGCTCCTTCCTCCCCTTACGGCGGTCCCCGGGCTCGGCCTCGCCCAAGCGGAAAAGGTCGTCCGCGCCCGCTCGGAGCGGCCGTTTTCCTCGCTCGCCGACCTCAAGGAACGGACGGGGCTCTCCCGGAACGTCGTCGACGCCCTCGCGCAGCTCGGCTCGCTCGATTTACTTCCGGAGACGGATCAGCTCACCCTCTTCTGACGCTTGTCTTCCGACCTCCTCCCGTCGCGCTCCCGTGCTTCCCCCTCGCGGACAGGCGTGGTACACTGAGGGTGAAGTGTGTGAAATCGCTTTCCGGGAGGGAGAGGCGGGTTGACACGCAATGCCACGACCATTCACTTTACGGACGAACTCGTGAAGGAGGTCGACGAACGCGGCCCGCGCAACCTCGTCGTCGACCGCGACCTGAGCCGACTGTACATGCTCTACAAGCGGGCTCTCGCGAACCTCAAGCTCACCTTAAACGACGCCCGCTTCATCTACGAGGCGATACGGGGGATGTCCTTCGAAGTTCCGCGCGTGCACACGTCCGCCCTCCTCGCCGCAAGCATTAAGGGGGCGATCCTCGAGCGCGGGCTCGACAAGGCCTTCGGCATCGACGGGAATGCCTTCGTCGAGCGGGTGCGCCGCTGGGACGAAATCGCCTCCCTCGCGGTCATCGACGCCGTAGAGCGCCTGTCGTACGGGAAGGCCTTCGAAGGGGTAGACGAAGAGGAAGCTTTGCGCGAGGCCTTTCAGATTCGCGGGTAAGCGCAGGCCGAACGTGAAGGGATTTCGCGGCGGAGGCCCTATCCCGAGCGGGCGGATGGACGGGGGACGGGGGAGCCTTTTTCGGGCTTTCCCCTTGTTTCCCTGCCTTTCCTTCGCGTACAATATACAACCAATAAGGCCCCGGACCAAAGCGGGGGCGCGTTTACACTCGGGGAAAACGGGATAGGGAGGTATACGTCCGTGAGCGGTCTCGCCCTCGTCATCCTAGCTGCCGGAATTTTCGCCCTCGCCTACCGCTTTTACGGCGCCTTTCTCGCGGCAAAGGTGCTCGCCTTCGACGAGAACCGCACGACGCCGGCGTACCGCTTCGAAAACGGCGTGGACTACGTGCCGACGAACAAGTGGATCGTCTTCGGGCACCACTTCGCCGCCATTGCCGGTGCCGGTCCCCTCATTGGGCCCGTTCTTGCCGCCCAGTTCGGATACCTCCCCGGGTTTCTCTGGATCGTCATGGGATCGGTCCTCGCGGGCGGTGTCCACGACCTCGTCGTCCTCTTCGCCTCCATGCGGCACGACGCGAAGTCCATCATCGACATCACGCACAAGGAAGTCGGCCGCCTCTCCGGCGTGACGACGGCCATCGCCGTCCTCCTCATCCTCGTGATTGCCATGGCGGGCCTTGCGCTCGTCGTCGTGAACTCCCTCTACCACAGCGTCTGGGGGACGTTCACCGTTGGCATGACGATCCCCATCGCCCTCCTTATGGGGGCCTACGTGCGCTGGCTTCGTCCGGGCAAGATCTGGGAGATGACCGTCCTCGGCGTAATCCTCCTCGTCCTCGCCGTGTGGGCAGGTCCTTACGTGGCCAACTCCTCCATTGCCCACTGGTTCAACTTCACCCGCGAGCAGCTCACCGTCATCCTCGCGACCTACGGATTCGTTGCGGCGGTGCTGCCCGTCTGGCTTCTCCTCGTCCCGCGGGACTACCTGAGCACGTTTATGAAGCTCGGCGTGATGGTGGCCCTCGCCGTGGGCGTGATCCTCGTGAACCCGACGATCCACATGCCCGCGGTGACGGAGTTCGTGAACGGCGGCGGGCCCATCGTCCCCGGAAAGGTTTGGCCCTACCTCTTTATCACGATCGCCTGCGGCGCTCTTTCCGGCTTCCACGCCCTCATCGCCTCCGGAACGACGCCCAAGATGATCCGCAACGAAAAGGACATGTTGCCTATCGCCTACGGCGCCATGCTCGCCGAGGGATTCGTGGCGGTCATGGCCCTCATCGCCGCGACGAGCCTCCTTCCCGAGGACTACTTCGCGATCAACGTCCCCCCGCAGGTTTTTGAAAAGCTGGGCATGCACGTCCAGGAACTCCCCGTCCTCTCCCAGATGGTCGGTGAAGAGCTCGCCGGACGCACGGGCGGTGGGGTCTCTCTCGCCGTAGGGATGGCCTACATCTTCGAAAAGATCCCCTTCCTGAGCGGGCTTATGTCCTACCTCTACCACTTCATCATCATGTTCGAGGCGCTCTTCATCCTCACGACGATCGACGCCGGTACGCGCGTCGGCCGCTACCTCCTCCAGGAAGCGGGCGGACTCATTTGGAAGCCGCTCCGGGACCACAACTGGTGGCCGGGGATCCTCCTTACGAGCTTCCTCATCTCCTTCTCCTGGGGCTACCTGGTGTACGGCGGGAGCATCACGACGATCTGGCCGCTCTTCGGCACGTCCAACCAGCTCCTCGGCGCCATCGCCCTCGCCTTGGGGACGACGGTGCTCATCAAGAAGCGAAAGCTCCAGTACCTGTGGATCACCTTTGTGCCCTTCGTCTTTGTCGCCACCACCACGCTGTACGCCGCATACCTCAACATCGTCACGAACTTCCTGCCCAAGGGAAACTACCTCCTCGTGGGGTTGTCGCTCCTCATCATCCTCCTCGCCGTGACGATTCTCGTGGATTCCTTTATCAAGTGGATTCGTTGGATTCGCGGGATCTTGCGGCGGGAGCCGGCGCTCATGCAGGCGACCGTGTTCGACTGATCTCGGCCGCCGGTGTGTTTTTCGGCTTACCCTCGAGGGCCAGGCGACGGGGATAAGGGGGGATGCGCGGTGCGCGTGAGCGAAGCGGCCCAACGCCTCATCCGCGAAAAGGGCGGGAGCGTCTACGTGCGCAAGTACGAAATCTTGAATGGGTGCGTCGTCCCCAACTACGAACCCGTTCTGGCTTTCGGAGAGCCGCCGGCGGAGGAACGGGAGCACTACACCCTCTACACCGTCGGCGACGTCAAGGTATACGTGCACCAAAACGTGCTCCTCACCCCGGAGCTTCTCTTGGACACGCGGCGGATTCTCGGGAGAGATCGCCTCGTGCTCCGCGGGTGGAAGGTGTTTTAGCCGTTCGCGGCCGGGACGCATCTGAGCGGCGACGGCGGCGGTTCCACCTTGCGGGGCATCGGGGGATGTGGTATAGTGACGCTGGAGTCGTCGGAGAGAACGCGGAAGAGTGGGGCTTCCCACTCTTCTTTTTTGCGAGGGGAAGGCCTTGCGCGACGATCGACTGCGGAGTTCCGAAGAACGTGAACGGGAATTGGAGCACCTCGTGGAATCCATCGTCGGAGATATGGGGTACGTCCTCGTGGACGTGGCCGAAGTGCGCGAACGCGCCAACCTCGTCGTGCGCGTCGCCGTTGACCGGCCGGAGGGCGGCATCACCCTGGGAGAAATCGAACGCATAAGCCTCGCTTTGGGCGACGCCTTGGACGTTGCTTCCCTGTACGACCACCCGTACCTCTTGGACGTCACCTCTCCCGGACTCGACCGCGAACTGCGCACGGACCGCGAGTTTCGTTGGGCGGAAGGCAAGCCGATACGCCTGATCACGCGGGAACCGCTGGAAGGCGCAAACGTCTGGGAGGGAATCCTTCGCGTGGGGGCCGACCCCCTCGTGGTCGAGGTGGAGGGTCGGCAGGTGGAGATCCCGAGGCGGCTCGTGAAGCGGGCGCGTCTGAACATCCCGTTGTGACGTGGGTCCGGGGTAAGCCGGGATTGGCGAAGCTCTCGGCCCACGTTTGGTTCACGGACGGACTTCGTCTACACGGTAGGGCGTGTACAAGAGGGGGATTGGGGATGCCCGGGATCAACGTGGACTTTTTAGAAGCGCTGGATATGCTCGAGCGGGAGAAGGGGATTTCGCGCGAGGCCCTGCTCGACGCCGTCCGTCAGGCGCTCGTCGCCGCGTACAAAAAGCACTACCACGGGAACCCCAACGTACGCGTGGACATCGACGAACGGTCGGGCACCTTGCGCGTCGTGGCGCTCAAGCGCGTCGTAGAAACCGTCGAGGACCCGTCGACGGAAATCTCCCTCGAAGAGGCGCGGCGCATCGATCCTTCGGTTTCGCCGGAGGATATGCTCGAAGTGGAGGTCACGCCGCAGAACTTCGGGCGCGTGGCGGCCCAGACGGCGAAGCACGTGGTGACCCAACGCCTTCGGGAGGCGGAGCGCGAGATCCTCTACGAGATGTACGCACCGCGGGTGGGGGAACTCTTCACGGGTACGGTGCGCCGGGAGGACGCCAGGTACGTCTACGTCGACCTCGGCCGCGGAGAGGGCCTTCTGCCGCGAAACGAAGTCCTCCCCGGGGAGTCCTTCCGTCCGGGGGACCGCGTAAAGGCCGTCCTCGTCAAGGTAGAACGCACCTCTAAGGGTCCCCTCCTCTTCCTGTCTCGGACTGCGCCGGAGATGCTCAAGCGCCTTTTGGAGCGCGAGGTTCCGGAGATCGCAAGCGGGATCGTGGAAATTCGCGCCGTAAGCCGCGAACCCGGCGAGCGTTCCAAGGTCGCCGTGTATTCCCGCCACCCCCACGTCGACCCGATCGGGACGTGCGTCGGCCCCAAGGGCGCCCGCATCCTCGCCGTATCCGAGGAGCTCGGGGGCGAGCGGATCGACGTCATCCGCTATTCCCCCGATCCTGCGGAGTTCATCCGCAACGCCTTGAGCCCGGCGCGCGTTTCCGACGTGCGCTTCCTCGGGGAGCGCGTGGCGCGGGTGATCGTTCCCGACGACCAGTTTTCCCTCGCCATCGGCCGCCGGGGACAAAACGCCCGCCTCGCCGCCCGACTCACGGGATACAAGATCGACATCCGCAGCGAGAGCGATGCCAACGAATACGACGGACGGGGAGACGAAGCGGCGGCCTTCGCCCCTTCGGACGACGGGGCGGCCGAGCCCTCCGCGCAAGGGGATACCGCGGGCGCCGACCGGGGCGTACAGGCGTAACCTTACGGAGGGGATGTCCGTGAAGCACGTTCCCATGCGGACCTGCATCGGATGTGGGGAAGAGCGCCCCAAGGCCTCCCTCGTCCGCCTCGTGCGCACGCCGGAGGGGGATATCGCCGTCGATCCGACCGGCAGGCGCCCGGGGCGCGGCGCGTACCTCTGCCCTTCGCGCGAATGCTTTCAGCGTGCGCGCAAACGTCGGGCGTTCTCCCGAGCCTTCCGTATGGAGGTTTCGGAGGAGACGCTCGTGAAACTCGAAGCAGAGTGGGAGGCGTATCTCCGTGCCCGGGAAGCGGAGGCGACATCCGACCCATCCGGGAAAATCTACGCCGCGGACGCCGCACGGGGGAGCGCGGAACGCGGCGAACGCTCCGCGCCCGTGGGCGAAGAAACCTGAGCGCCCCGGTGCGGGTCCGGCGGGAGGGCGGCCGAACGCACAGCCTCTTTCTGCGGCAAAGACGAGAAGGCCGCGCGGCGGAACGGTGCGCGAGCTCGAACGCGTCCCGATCTCCGTGTACCGGCTGTTGGGGTTGGCGCACCGCGCCGGACGCCTCCTGGCGGGGGAGGAGGCGGTACGCGCGGCCTTGCGGTCCGGGAAGGCCCGCCTCATCTTCCTTGCGGGCGACGCCTCTCCACACACGCGGGCGCGCTTCACGGGACCCGCTGCATCCGGCGTCGTGGTCCTCGTCGGCGGCAACCGCCGGGACCTCGGAATGGCAATCGGAAAGGGCGAAAGGGTGGTGGTGGCCCTCACGGATCCGGGATTTGCTCGACGCATCCTCCGGGAAGTGGAACTCAAGGAGGTGGGTGAATGAAGAAACTTCGCGTGTACGAGTACGCCCGCGAGCTCGGGATGACGAGCAAGGAAGTCATCACGATGATGCGGCGGCTCGGGATTTCCGTGCAAAACCACATGAGCCTCGTGGACGAAGAGGCGCGCGCAAAGGTCGAGGCCTTCTTCGCCGAGGTGCGAAAGAAGGCCGCCTTGGAAAAGCTACGGGAGGAAAAGCGGCAGGCCGCCCAGGTACAGGCGTCCACGGCGACGGCGACTTTGCCGCCCGAGGAGCCTTCGGCTGAAGGGGCGAAGTCGGCAGAGCGCGTGCAAGAGGAGCGGGCGAAAGTTTCGCAGATCGAGCGCAAGACGCAGCCCCCCGTGCGTGAGGACGAGGAAGAAGCGGCGGTTCGCGCGACGAAGGCCGTCCCTCCCGAGGAGGCGGCCGAACCCTCGGGTGCAGAACTCGAGGGGTCTGAAGAAGTCGGGGAGACGGTACCACCGGGGGGAGCGCGCGTGGAAGGAACGACGACGCAGACGGAACGCGTGGCGAGCGGCAAATCCGCCGCCGAATCGGAGATCGACCTGAGCCACCTCAAGCGCAAGCGCCGGCGGAGCCGGGGGAAGCGGAAGGCCGAACGCCCCGCCGCACCACCCGCGCCGGAAGGACAGACGCCCGCTGCCCCTCGCGAAGAGCGGGAGGCAACTCGGCCCGCCGCCGCGGCGGAGCAGAAGACCGCAGAGGTTCCGGAAGAGCCCGCCGCTGTTCCGTCGGCACCTGCGGCGTCCGCACCGGCGAAGCCTGAACTTCCTGCGCCGCGTAAGCGCGTGATCGAGCCGCGCAAGCGCGAAGCGCGTCCCGCGCGCGAAGCGCGGCCCGAATCCCCCGGGGCTGCGGCCGAAGGCCGGCCAAGCCGGGAAGCCCGCCCTGCGGGGCGTAGGCCGGCGGCGCGTAAGCTCGTCGTTCCCAAGCCGCCCGCAGAGGCGCAGGAGGAAAAGGTAGAACGCCGCCGGCCGCACACGGCCAAGAAGGAAAAGGCGCCCGAGGCCGAAGTCTCCAAGAAGGAGCGGAAGCCCGGCAAGAAGGGGGTCATCCGCGAACGACTCACGGAAATCTTGGACGACTTCACGGGTGCCGAGACGGACGTCGTAGAAGCCGCTCCCGCACGCCGCCGTCGTTCCAAGCCCAAGCGTCGGGCGGCGCAAGGTGAGGCAGAGCGCGCCCAGGCGCGGCCGGATAAGGTCACTCTAGGCGACCGGATTACGGTCGCCGAGCTCGCGGAGCGCGCGGGCCTGGAGGCGTCGGAGATCATCAAGAAGCTCTTCCTCCTGGGTACCGTGGTGACGATCAACCAGGAGATCGACTTCGACACGGCGGCCCTCGTCCTGTCCGACTTCGGCATCGAGGCCGAACGCGAGACGCGCGTAGACGTCACGGAGTTCGAGGCGTACGAGGACGAAGACGCGCCGGAGGACCTCGTTCCCCGCCCGCCCGTGGTCACGGTCATGGGCCACGTCGACCACGGCAAGACGACCCTCTTGGACGCCATTCGCCAGACGCGCGTTGCGGCCCAGGAGGCGGGTGGGATCACCCAGCACATCGGCGCCTACCAGGTGGAGATCGGCGACCGCAAGATCACCTTCCTCGACACGCCGGGGCACGAGGCCTTTACCGCCATGCGCGCCCGCGGGGCCAAGGTCACGGACGTCGTCGTCCTCGTCGTCGCTGCGGACGACGGGGTGATGCCGCAGACGGTGGAGGCGATCGACCACGCGAAGGCGGCAGGCGTTCCGATCATCGTGGCGATCAACAAGATCGACAAACCCGACGCCCGTCCCGAGCGCGTCAAGCAGGAGCTCACGGAGTACGGACTCATCCCCGAAGAGTGGGGCGGGGACACGGTCTTCGTTCCCGTTTCCGCGCTCAAGCGCCAGGGGATCGACGAACTGCTCGAGATGATCCTCCTCGTCGCAGAACTGCGCGAGCTCAAGGCAAACCCCAACCGGCGCGCCCGCGGCGTGGTGCTCGAGGCCCGTCTCGACCGCGGACGCGGACCCGTCGCCACGCTTCTCGTGCAAAACGGGACGCTTCGCCAGGGCGATGCCCTCGTCGCGGGGACGATGTTCGGACGCGTGCGCACGATGACCGACGATCGCGGCCGACCGCTCAAGGAGGCTCCGCCGTCGACTCCGGTGGAGGTCACGGGGCTCGAAGGGGTACCCGAAGCCGGCGACGCCTTCATGGTCTTCGAAGAAGAAGAGGCGCGCGCGATCGCCAAGGCGCGTGCAGAGCGCCGCCGCGAGCGCGAGCTCGCCCGCACGCGCATCGATCTGGAAAACGTCTTCGACCGACTCCAGGCCGGGGAACTCAAGGAGATCAACGTGATCCTCAAGGCCGACGTCCACGGGTCCGTGGAGGCGCTGCGTTCCGCCTTGGAGCGTATCCAGGTGGACGGGGTTCGGGTCAACGTCGTCCACGCCGGTGTGGGGGCGATCACGGAGTCGGACGTCAACCTCGCCCTCGCATCCCATGCGGTCATCATCGGCTTCAACGTCCGTCCGGACGCAAACGCCCGCCAACTGGCGGAGCGGGAAAAGGTGGACATCCGCCTCTACCGCGTGATCTACGAGGCGATCGAAGAAATCGAGCGCGCGCTCAAGGGAATGCTCGAACCCGTCTACGAGGAACGCGTGATCGGTACCCTCGAAGTCCGCGAGATCTTCCGCATTTCGCGCGTGGGTACGGTTGCCGGCTGTTACGTCCGCGAAGGAAAGGTGACGCGCGACGCGACGATCCGCGTGATCCGCGACGGCGTCCTCATCCACACGGGCAAGATCGCCTCCCTCAAACGCTTCAAGGACGACGTGCGCGAGGTGGCCGCGGGGTACGAGTGCGGCATCCTGCTCGACGGCTTCAACGACGTAAAGCCGGGGGACGTCTTCGAAGCCTACGTCCTCGAAGCGGTACAGCGGGTTTGAGGCGGGGGCGGCGCCCATGCGGCCTTCGCGGGAGGTGAAACCATGGGGAAGATGCGGGCAATGCGTGTCGCCGAGGAGATCCGCCGAGAAGTCGGCGAACTCCTCTTGCGCGACGTGAAGGATCCGCGCCTCAAGCACTTCCACGTCACGCGCGTCGAGGTTTCCCAAGATCTCTCCGTCGCCCGCGTGCACGTGGGCTTCCTCGGGCCGGAAGACGAGGAAGCGGCGGCATTTGCCGCCCTCGAACGGGCGGCTGGCTTTTTCCGGAGTGAAGTCGGGAAGGTGCTCGGCCTCAGGCACGCGCCGGAAATTCGCTTTCAGCTCGACCCTTCTGCCAAGCACAGCCAGCGGATTCAGGAACTCCTGCGCGAGGTGCGGGGAGAGTCGGGTTCCCCACAAACCCTGGACGAACCTGAGGGCGGAACTCCCTAGGGCTCCGCAGGTGACGTACGTACGTTTCATCGGAGACGTACCGCGCCCTCGCGTTTCCCACGCCGACGCGAAAGGAAGGTTTTCATGCAACCGTGGAAGGAGCGCGACCTCGAGGAGTTTCGGTCCTTCCTCGCGGGATCCGGCCCCGTCCTCGTGGCCACGCACGTCGACCCCGACGGGGACGCCCTGGGCTCCCAAGGGGCGATCGTCCTCTGGCTCCGGCGCAGGGGGATTTCCGCCGAGGCCTACTTGGAGGCCCCTCTTCCGCGCCGATTCTCTTATCTCCCGCACGTTTCCGACCTCAAGGTGTACGCCCGGACGGACGCCGCCCCGTTCCCTCCTTCGGACGAGGGTGTGCCGCGCTTTTCCCGCGCGATCTTCGTCGACGCCGCCTCCTTCGACCGCGTGGGGCGCATCGCCGAACTCCTCGCGGACGGCGCTGCCGTCGTGAACATCGACCACCACGTCACGAATACACGGTTCGGGAAGCTCAATTTCGTAAACCCTGAGGCCTCTTCGTCGGCAGAGGTCGTGTACGACCTCCTTCGCTCCTTAGGGGAGGAGATCGATGCGGACGTCGCCGTGAGCTTGTATACGGGGTACCTCACGGATACGGGGGGCTTCCGCTTCCGCAATACCTCTGCCAAGGTGTTTCGCGACGTGTCGGAGCTCATCGCCCGGGGCGTCTCCCCCGCAGACGTGGCGGAGTACGCCTTGGACACCTTGACCCTTCCGCACCTCCGCCTCCTCCGCCTCGCCCTCGGGACCCTCCGTCTGCACGCCGAGGGACTCGTGGCGACGCTCACCGTGACCCAGGCCATGCTCCGCGAGGCGGACGCCGCCTACGAGGACGCGGAGGGGCTCGTCGGTTACGCGCGGGCGATCGAAGGCGTCGAGGTGGGGATCCTCTTTCGGGAGACGACAGAAGGGGCCATCCGCGTGAGCCTCCGCTCGCGGCGGAACGTGGACGTAAGCCGTATCGCCGCCCGCTTCGGCGGAGGAGGGCACGCCCGGGCCGCAGGGGCGACCTTGGCGCCGCCGCTCGCCCAGGCGGAGGCAAACGTGCTCTCCGCCGTGGAGGAGGCCCTGCGCGAACTCCGCCGCGATTCGGCGGCGGGAGAGGGGTACGGGACGTGAACACGCGAAAGCGGGGCGCTCCACGCACGGCGGAGGTTCCCGCCGCCGTCCTTGCGGTGTACAAGCCGCAAGGGATGACCTCCCACGACGTCGTCGACCGCGTCCGCCGCATCCTCGGAATCCGCCGCGTAGGCCACGGTGGGACGCTCGATCCCGCGGCCGAAGGGGTCCTCGTCCTCGGCGTGGGCGCCGCGACGCGCGTGCTCCGTTTCCTCGGATCCTTTCCCAAGGACTACGTCGGCCTCTGGGTCGGGGGGGAGGCGACAGACACCTACGACGCCGAAGGTCGCGTGGTGGAACGCCGGGAGGTCGTAGAGCTCGCCGACCGCGATCTCTACGCCGCTTTCGCCGCCCTCGTCGGGCCGGTACGCCAGCGACCTCCCCGCTACGCCGCCGTGCGCGTCGGCGGCCGCCGCCTGTACGATCTGGCCCGTGCGGGCGTCGACGTGGAGCCGCCGGAGCGCGAGGTGTACGTGTATGCCGTCAAAGTCTGCCCTCCCGCGGTCTTAGGGGGAAAGGCCAAGGCGGGATTTGCCGTTCGCGTCTCTTCCGGCACCTACGTACGCTCCCTCGCTGTAGATGTGGGGACGAGCCTGGGGATTCCCGCGCACCTGGGGGCGCTCGTGCGCCTGCGGTCCGGAGGCTTTACGCTTGCGGAGGCTTGGACGCTCGCCGAGCTCGAGGCGCAGGCGCAGGACGTGCGCCTTGCGTTGCGCGGGGCAGACTCTGGTGCGAGCAAAGGGAAGCTCCTGGCATATCCCCTTCGGGTGGTCGTTCGCCTCTTTCCTCGCGTTCGCCTCGTCCCGGAAGCCGAAAGGGCCGTGCGCCACGGCCGGGCCTTTGCCCCAAAGGACATCCGCGCGTGGGAGCCGCCCGAACCTGTTCTCCGGCCGGCCGCGACGACGCTCCTCGGAGAACCCGAGGAGCGGGAGATCTTCGGGAGGTTCTGCGGTTCGGAATCCTCTGCATCTGCTTCCGGAAACGGGCCGGTTCCCGCCTTTGCCGCCTTTGCCCCTTCGGTTCCGCCGCCGGACCTCGTCGACCTCGTCGCCGCCGTCGACGCCGCAGGGGAGCCTCTTGGCCTCTACCGCAGGAGGCGGGACGGTTCCGGAGAACGCTTCCTTCCCGAGGTCGTGTTTCCGCGCCCGTGACGGACGTCCGGCGGGACGGGTAACCCGGGCTTTGCGAGCCCCGCAAAGGAGGACGGGTGGGTGCACGTTCACTTCGTCGACGCGCGCTTTCCGTACCGGTCGTCCACACTTCACGTTCTCACGCTCGGCATGTTCGACGGCGTGCACGTCGGCCACGCCGCCCTCCTTCGGCGTGCCGTGCGCGCCGCCGAAGAGCGGGGCCTCGAGCCGGCGGTCGTGACCTTCACCCCACATCCCCGGGCCGTTCTCGGAGATCCCGCCTTTTTGCGCATGCTCACGCCGCTTCGCGAACGGCTCGCCCTTTTTCATTCTTTGGGCCTGCGCCGCGCCTACGTCCTTCACTACACGCCGGAGTTTTCGCGCATCTCTGCGGACGAGTTTCGCGACGTCTGGCTTCCCGCCCTTGGGGCAAAGCACGTCGTCTTGGGAGAAGACTTCCGGTACGGGGCGGAGCGCCAGGGAGACGTGGGGCACCTGCGCGCCGCCACCGCCTTTACCGTCGAGGTCGTCCCTTCCGTTCCCGAGGCAGGCATAGGCGTGCGCGCGGGAGAGGGTAGTGCCTCGGCTTCCTCTGCCGCTCCTTTGGTGGCGACAGAGGTTCCCAAGGTCTCATCGCGCCGGGTGCGCGCCCTTCTCGCCGCCGGGGAGGCAGCTGAGGCGGCACGCCTTTTGGGGAGGCCGTACGCCCTCGAGGGCGTAGTCGTCCCGGGAGACGGCCGCGGCCGAAGGCTCGGCTTTCCCACCGCCAACCTGCTCGTCGTCGAGCCTTACGTCTTCCCCCGCCGCGGCGTCTACGCCGCCTGGGCCGAGCTTCGGGAGGTACAGGCGAGGGCCCGAGAAGGTGCGCCCGCGGGGCGGGACGCGCGGGAAGTTCGCCGCATCCCCGCCGTCGTAAACGTCGGTGTTCGCCCTACGGTGGACGGAGGCCGCGAGCGGGTCGAAGCGCACCTCTTGGACTTTTCCGGGGAGCTTTACGGCGCGCGCCTTCGCCTCGAATTCGTCGCCTACCTGCGGGAAGAAAGGCGCTTTCCCAACCTTAGCGCCCTGGCGGAGCAGATCGCGCGGGATGTGGCTTTTGCCCGCAAGCACTTCGTGTGATATACTATCGCCGGGTTTTCTCAAGGCGCGGCCGGCCGAGGAGGTAGGGAACCGAGATCTCCCCACCCCGAGGCGCGCGGCCCGCGCGGAACCATTCCCCCGTCTCGGCGGTGCGCTGCGCCCGGCGGCCGGTTGAGAGGGCGGAACAAACGGGAGGAGAACGGACATGGGCCTCACACCGGATCGCAAGCGGGAGATCATCGAGTCGTTTCGCCAGCACGAAGGGGACACGGGGTCTCCGGAGGTGCAGATCGCGCTCCTCACCGAGCGGATCAACGCGCTAAACGAGCACCTCAAGGTACACCGCAAGGACTTCCACTCGCGCCGCGGCCTCCTCATGATGGTGGGGAAGAGGCGGCGGCTCCTCAACTACCTGAAGCGGGAAAGCCCCGAACGCTACCAGGCCCTCATCGAGAGGCTCGGACTGCGCCGGTAAGCCGGCCCGGCCCTCGGGGCCGTTTTCTTTATCGGGGCCCGAAGCGCAACGTCCGGGCTCCGCGTTTCCCGCACGTCCGCACGGCTCAGAGCGGGGTGGAGAGATTGCGCGAAGGTAGAGTGTTTGAACTCACCGTTCACGGAAAGACCTTTTCCTTCGAAGTGGGCCGCTACGCCCAGCAGGCGAACGGGTCCGTCCTCGTGCGCTTCGGGGATACGGTCGTCCTTTCCACGGCGACCGCTTCCCGCGAACCCAAGGACGTCGACTTCTTCCCCCTCACGGTGAACTACGAAGAGCGCTTTTACGCCGTGGGCAAGATCCCGGGCGGCTTTTTCAAGCGGGAAGGGAAGCCGAGCGAACACGCCGTCCTCACGTCGCGGCTCATCGACCGCCCTCTGAGGCCCCTCTTCCCCAAGGGGTTTCGCAATGAGGTTCAGGTAATCAGCCTCGTGATGTCCGTCGACCAGGACTACAGCTCGGAGATCGCCGCCCTCAACGGGTCTTCCCTCGCCCTCATGATCTCGGACATCCCCTTTGAGGGCCCCGTAGGCGGGGTGCTCGTAGGCCGCGTAAACGGGAAGTTCGTGATCAACCCGAGCGTGGCGGAACAAGAGGCGAGCGACCTCCACCTCGTCGTCGCCGGGACGAAGGACGCCGTGAACATGGTGGAGGCGGGGGCGAAGTTCATTTCCGAGGACGACCTCGTGGAGGCCATCGCCTTCGCCCACGAGGCCATCCGCGAGATCTGCCTCTTTCAGGAAGAGGTCGCCCGCGAGGTGGGGAAGCCCAAGATGGACGTTCCCCTCTTCGTCGTAGACCCGGAGGTGGAGGCGGCGGCGCGGGAAGTCGCCGAGGCGCGCTTCCGCGAGGCGGCCTTCCACCCGGACAAGAAGACGCGGGAGCGACAGATGGAGGCGGCTAAGGAGGAGGCCCTCGCCCTCCTCAAAGAGCGCTTCCCCGAAGAGGAAAAAGAGCCTATGCTCCGCCAGGCGCTCGACGACCTCCTCAAGGAAGTCGTGCGCAAGATGATCCTCTACGAGGGCGTCCGCCCCGACGGGCGAGGCTTTCGGGAGATCCGCCCCCTCACGATCGACGTCGGGATCCTCCCCCGGGCGCACGGGTCGGGCCTCTTCGTGCGCGGGCAGACGCAGGTCATCTCCGCGTGCACGTTGGGCGTACCGAGCGAAGTGCAGATCCTGGACGACCTCGGCCTCGAAGAGGAAAAGCGCTTCATGCACCACTACAACTTCCCGCCTTTCTCCACGGGCGAGGTCCGTCCGATCCGTTCTCCCGGACGGCGGGAAATCGGGCACGGGGCGCTCGTGGAGCGGGCTCTGGAACCGGTGATCCCCCCGGAAGAGGAGTTTCCGTACACGATCCGCGTCGTGAGCGACGTCCTCGAATCCAACGGATCCACCTCGCAGGCGAGCGTCTGCGCCTCGAGCCTCGCCCTCATGGACGCCGGCGTGCCCATCCGCACCCCCGTGGCCGGGATCGCCATGGGTCTCGTCTCCGACGGCGAACGCTACGCCATACTCACGGACATCCAGGGAGTCGAGGACGCCCTGGGGGACATGGACTTCAAGGTCGCCGGGACGCGGGAGGGCGTGACGGCGCTCCAGATGGACATCAAGGTCAAGGGGATTACGACGGAAATCCTGCGCGAGGCCCTCGCCCAAGCGCGAGAAGCCCGACTCGCGATCCTCGACGCGATGGCCCAGGTGCTCCCGGCACCCCGGCCCACGCTTTCTCCCTACGCGCCCAAGATCGCGACGATGCGCATCGATCCCGACAAGATCCGCGAGGTCATCGGCCCAGGTGGCCGAACGATCAACCGGATCATCGCGGAGACGGGCTGCACGATCGACATCGAACAAGACGGGACGATCTTCATCGCCCATACGGACCTCGCCCAGGTGGAGCGCGCCCGCTCCGTGATCGCCGAGCTCACCCGCGACGTACACGTGGGCGAGATCTACACGGGCAAGGTCACGCGCCTCGAGCGCTTCGGCGCCTTCGTGGAGATCCTCCCCGGCAAGGAAGGGCTCGTCCACGTCTCCGAACTCGCGCCGACGCGGGTTGGTCGCGTGGAAGACGTGGTCAAGGTCGGCGACGAAATCGTCGTCAAGGTGATCGAGATCGACCCGTACGGCCGGATCAACCTCTCCCGCCGTGCCGCCCTGCAGGAGCTCGGGGAGGCGGCAGAGACGCGGGAGCGGCGCAGCGTCGCGGTCCACCTCCCCGAGGCCGAACGTCCCGGACGCCGGGAGGAGGAAGGCCGAGAACGGCGCGAACCCGGCAAGAGGGGACTTCCTCCCGGAGCTTCCGCCCCGACGGGAGGCGGACCCGGGAGAAGGGGCACCCCCACCCGCGGGCGCGGCCCCGGAATCTCGCCGAAGTCGCCCTTAGGGATCGACCTCGCCACCTTTAAGCGCAGCCGCCCCGGTGGGAAGTCGCCTTCGGGACCGTAACGTTGGGCGGCGGCGCCGGAGCCGCCGGAAACCCCGATCCTCCGACCAAAACCCCGGGAGCGGGGTTTTGTTGTTTTGGGCGGAAAGTCGCCTTTGCCCGGCGAACCGCAAACCCAAACCGAGACCCGCGATGCCGGACGGCGCCCTGCGTCCGGCAAAACCGAACCGAGGCGCGCGCTGGATGCGAAATCCCACAAACCGAGCCGCGCGCTCTCGTTTGCGACGTACGAGGGGGCAGACGTCGTTGGCCGAAGTTCGCGACCTTCCCGGGGGCGCACGCCTCCTCTTCGCACCCCAGCCCGGCCGCCTGAGCACCGCCCTCGGGATCTACGTCACCGTGGGTTCGCGCCACGAACCGCGAGAGGCCCAGGGGCTTGCGCACTTCGTAGAGCACGTCCTCTTTAAGGGCAGCGAATTTCGGAGCGCCCGCGAACTCGCCCGCTCCATGGACCGCCTGGGCGGCGAATTCGACGCGCACACGACCAAGGACTTTACGGCGTACACCGCCCGCGTCCTCGCCGAAGATCTCGGCGCGGCTCTCGACCTTATGGAGGAGCTCGTCTTTTCCCCTGCCTTTCCCGCCGAAGCGGTAGAGGCGGAACGCCGCGTGATCTTGGAGGAGATCGCGGAAGCCTCCGACGACCCTGAAGACGTCGTCTGGGAAGAACTCGCTGCGCTCCTCTTCGGTCCGGAGCACCCGCTCGGATGGCCGATCCTCGGCCGCCCCGAGACGATTCGCCGTATCGACCGCCGCCTCCTTCGCGACTTCTTTTCCGAGACGTACACAAGCCCCAACCTCGTGTTTGCCGTCGTCGGAGCCCTCTCCCCGGAGGCAGAGGAAAAGGTGTGGCGCCGCCTGGCAGATTTGGCCGCCGCCCGCTTTGCCCCCACGCGACGTTCCTTTGGAAACGTGGAGGCGGCGCCCGTTGTCCCTCCCTTCCCCTCGGGAGCCTGGCGGGAACTCTGCCGCGAGACGGCGCAGACGCACGTAGTCCTCGCGTGGCCCGCGGTCCCCTACGGCGATCCTCGACTTCCCGTCCTCTTCGTCCTCGAGGCCCTCTTCGGCGGAAGCGCGAGTTCGCGCCTCTTCCAGCGCGTGCGCGAAGAAGACGGCCTCGCCTACAGCGTCTACTCTTCCTTAGGCCTTCATCCGGACGCAGGCTACCTCGGCGCCTACGCGGCGAGCGGCAATGCGGAAGGTGGGCGCGTCGAGGAGGCGATCCTCCGCGAAGCCAAGGCGCTCGTCCGCGGAGAATTCACCGCGGAGGAGGTCGAGGAGGCGCGCGACTTCGTACGCCGGAGCTACCTGCTAGGCCGGGAAAGCCTCAGTTCCCTCCGCGACCGCCTGGCGCAAGAACTCATCTTCACCGGACGAATTCTCTCCGAGGAAGCGTTTCTCACCCGCCTTGCGGACGTGACGTTTGCCGACGTCCGTGAGTTGGCGCGGGAGATTTTTTCCGTAGAACCGGCCGTCGTCCGCCTCGCACCGTGCCCGCGCGGGCGGAGGAGTCGAAGAAAGCCGGAGAGGAGGCACTAGACCGATGGACGTCCTCGTGCGTTGGCTCTGCCCCCACAAGCCTCCGCGCATTCCCTACCTTGCGACGCCGGGAGCGGCAGGCTACGACCTGGCCGCCTGCCTCGACCACGACGTCGTTCTGTCTCCTGGAGAACGCGCGCTCATTCCCACGGGCCTTGCGGTCGCCCTACCCGGACCGGAGGTGGCGCTTCTCGTGCTCCCGCGGAGCGGGACCGCGCTTCGCCTCGGACTGAGCCTGGCGAACGCCGCGGGCGTGATCGACTCGGACTACCGCGGCGAGATCAAGCTCATTGCGGTAAACCTCGACCCCCGCGAACCCGTGACGATCCGCGACGGCGACCGCGTCGCCCAGATGCTCTTTGTGCCCGTGCTCCGCCCCGAACTTCGCCTCGTGGAGGAGCTTCCCGAGAGCGAGCGAGGCGCTCAGGGTTTTGGATCTATGGGGATTTGATCGGAAACGGATTTCTAAATGGATATGTGCGAAACTCGAAAGGCGAGTACGGGCGTTCGTACTCGCCTTTCCTTTACCTATGCAGTTTTCTCCTGCGAAACCCTATTGCGCAAAAGCCAATGACGTGCTAAGATATGACCAGGTAGGGAGATCGGCCCGGCCATCCGCAGTCGTATGGCGAAATGCTCTTTCTCCGATCTCTTGACTTTTTCCTGGTCATCAAGTAGAATAGTATCAAGATCTAGGCGAGGAGACGGAGGGGAGGTGTTCTGGAGAAATGGCAAAACGGTCTCAAACTCCGTCGTTCACTCTCGAACTTCCTCTTCGTGTAGAACTCTGGCAGGAGCACATCCTCGAAAAGCGTTTTGAGGCCGCTCGTTTTATGTACAACGCACTCCTTCACAAAGGGATGAAGCGTCTCCGCAGGATGTGGGCAGATCCGAGGTATGAACTCGCAAAGCAAGTAAGCGGCCCCGAAGGTAAAAAGTGAGAAGTTCAAGGAACTCAAGCAAGAATATGGGTTTACAGAACCACCCGGCTAAAGCCTCAGAATTCATTCCGAGGATGAAGTTGGTTGCACGTCTTTGATGTTGACGGTAAAATATTTATAAGAAACAGAGACATAAAGGAGGAATTCGATTGCAAACTATCACCCTTAGCCTTCGTCTCCATCGCCCGACGAAAGCAAAGATCAAACGTTATCAGGAACTCGTCGAACGCACGACAGCGTTTGCCAACAACCTCGTCGCCGCCGGAAGGCCGAAGGGTCTCACCAGTCGGACGGCGCGGGTGTACCTCACCGGCGACCTCCCCTCAGTCGTAATCAACCAGGCATTGCGGGACGTGGCGACGCATCGGGACGTTCGGACGTTCCGGGTCCTCTGGCCATCGTTCAACAACCAAAATTTGCGCCTAAAAAAGGTCGGGGACTTCTGGACGGCCTCGTTTCCGACGCAAGCCGGTCGAGTTCGGGTACCGCTCGCGGTTACTTCTAGGCAGGCCGCCATCCTCGAACGCCTCGGCCGAGACGTGAAGCAAGGGGCGGCAAAATTGTACAAAAAGCGCGGACGGTGGTACATTGCCCTTTCGGTCACGCTACCCGTCGAAGAGAAGAAAATCCTTTCTGCAGACAAAGTCGCTGGAATCGACATGGGCCTTCGCTATCTGGCCGTTGTGTACGCGGGCGGGGAAACGCTCTTTTTCCCCGGCGATCAAGCGGCCTACGTCCGCCGTCGGTATCACGCTCTTCGCCGGCGGATGGGAAAAGCGAAAGCACTAAAGGCAATCCGCCAAATGAAGGACAAAGAAGCCCGGTGGATGAAAGACCAGGACCACAAGATCAGCCGGGCCATTGTCGATTGGTGCCTCGCCCGTGGCGTGGGCACCATCCGAATGGAGAAGTTGGAAGACATTCGCCGGAGGAAAACCCGGAAGCGCGACTTAGGAAGGTCTCTTCATTCGTGGTCGTTCTACCGGCTTCAGCAGTTTATCGCCTACAAGGCGCGTCTTTCCGGGATTCGCGTCGAGTGGGTTAACCCTAAGGATACTAGCCGGACGTGCCCGCGGTGCGGGCACTGCGCTTCGGAGAACCGAAGCGGAATTCAGTTCCGGTGCCGAAATTGCGGCTTTGAAGCCCACGCGGATGTTGTCGGTGCCTGGAACATCAGTTTTGCGATTAGCGGCCTGGCCGAGGCGGAATAAGCCGCCGTTCGAGGGTCGCCGCCTGGTGCGGTAACGCCGAACTCAGGCGGAACGCAGCCAGGGCGGGCCGATGACCCGGCCCTAATGGCGCTGCGATGAGGCCGAAGCTGAAAGGCATGAGGCTGAGCAAGCGCTAACCTCCCCGTGGGAATCCCCGGAATTCCATTCCGGGGAGGAGGTCAAATTTCCTCGGCAGGGAGAGTTTCCGCCGACACGGTTCGCCGGTACATCGAAGGACAAAAGCAAAAGGGGAGGAAAAAACGGCGAGGGCGTGGCAAAGGCATTCGCTCGGTCTAATCCCCTTCGCGCACGCGTACCTTTTCCGAAGAGGCCGATTCGGCGGCTTTCGGGATCGCGTAGGGTGGGGAGGGGGAGGGACGTGCGCCTGAGCGAGCTTCGGGGAAAAGAGGTCATCGACATCGTGAGTGGGGAGCGCCTCGGGCTCTTGGAGGACGCCGATCTCCTCGTCGATCCGCGGAGCGGACGCATCGGGGCGGTGATCCTTCCGGCGGGAGGTGGGCTGCGGCGAAAACGAGAGGAGGTCGTCATCCCCTGGCACCTCATCCGCCGCATCGGGAGCGACATGGTCCTCGTCGAGCTCGTCCCTGGCCGAGCGTACCTACCGGGCTGAATGTTAGGCCCGAAGTGCGGGGAGTTTGTCCGGCGTTTTTCTGGAAGGGTGTACGCCTACTTTGTGTCGCAGAAAAAGGCGACCGCCCGGCACGACGCGCCGTGCCGGGTATTTTGTGTTGGAACCTCCCAGGCCGTTGGCCCATAGGCTGAGGTGGCCGAAGGGAGGGACTCCGATGCTCTTGAGCGGCATCCGCGTGCTCGTGGCCGGCGGCGACGCCCGACATCTCGTCGTGATTTCCCGTCTCCTCGAGCGGGATGCCCAAGTAGACCTCGTAGGCTACGACAACCTCAAGCCGCCTCCTCCGGGTGCCACGCACGTCCCCTTTACCCCGGAGCGGTTCGCGCGCTACGACGCGGTCCTCCTCCCCGTCAAGGGTCTGGGGGAAGGGGGGGAAGCCGAGACGGTGTTTTCCTCGGAGGCTCCCGTGTTTACCGAAGCACATCTCGAAGCGCTGGCGGGAGCCACGCTCTACAGCGGCATCTCCACTCCCTTTCTCACCCGAGCTGCGGAACGCCACGGGCTGCGCGTCGTCACCCTCCTCGACCGCGACGACGTGGCCATCCTGAACGCCATCCCCACGGCGGAAGGCGCCCTCCTCCTCGCGATTCAGAATTCCGAGATCACGCTTCACGGAAGCACCTCCGTCGTCATCGGCCTCGGGCGCGTAGGGATGACGCTCGCCCGCGTCCTTCTCGGGATCGGTGCGCGGGTGCGCGCTGTCGTCCGCGAAGCCCGCGACTACGCCCGTGCCTATGAAATGGGAATCGAACCGTACTACGTCCGCGACATCGGGAAGGCGCTTCGCGGGGCGGACTTCGTCTTCAATACCGCCCCTGCACCCGTGCTCACGGCCGAGGTCCTCCTCGAACTCAAGCCCGACGCCTTTGTCCTCGACCTCGCCTCGGCCCCCGGGGGTACGGACTTCCGCTTTGCCGAAAAGCGTGGGATCCGCGCGATGCTCGCCCCGAGCCTTCCCGGACTCGTAGCCCCCCGCACCGCGGGAGAGATCCTCGCCGACGCCCTTGTCCGGCTCCTCTGGGAAAACCACGTAGCGAGGTGAGCGCCGTGCATTTTGAAGGATCCGCCGGAGCGCTCGACGTCCTCCACGGCAAAGTCGTTGGATTTGGCGTGACGGGCAGCCACTGCACCTTTTCCCAAATCCTCGATCCCCTGCGCCGACTTGTGGCAGCGGGCGCACGGGTCATCCCTGTGGTCACGCCGACCGTAGCCCATACGGACACCCGCTTTTTCGCCGCAGAAGACTTCCTCCGCGAGCTTCGGGAGATCACGGGCGAAGAGCCGTATACGCGCATCCCGGACGTAGAACCCTTCGGGCCGCGGCGGTTTCTCGACGTCATGGTCGTCGCTCCCCTCACGGGGAACTCACTCGCCCGCTTTGCCAACGGCATCACGGACAACGCCGTGCTCATGGCGGCGAAGTCCACCTTGCGCAACGGGCGCCCCGTTGTCCTCGCCGTGTCTACGAACGACGCCCTCGGCCTCAACGCGCCAAATCTCGCCCGCCTCCTCACCGCCAAGTACGTGTACTTCGTGCCCTTTGGTCAAGACGACCCTTACGGGAAGCCCACTTCCCTCGTGGCGCACATGGACCTCCTCCCGGAGACGGTGGCGGCGGCCCTTGAGGGACGCCAGCTGCAGCCCGTGCTCCGACCGTTCGTTGCGAGGGAGGCGCCAAGGCGATAGAATAAGAGCCGTAGAACGTACGGAACGTTCGGACACAGGAGCTCGTGAGCGACCGGAGGAGGCAGCGGATGAGCCGAGGTTTGCGTGTAGCCGTCGTTGGTGCCACGGGGGCGGTCGGCACGGAGATGGTCCGCCAGCTCGAGATCTCTCCCCTTCCCGTGGCAGAGTTTCGCCCGTTGGCCTCCGCGCGGTCTGCGGGGAGTCAGGTACAGTTTCGCGGTCAGGCGTACAAAGTACGGGAACTCGTTCCGGAAGCCTTGGACGGTTTGGACCTTGCCTTTTTCAGCGCCGGCGGCGAGGTGAGTCGAACCTTCGTTCCCGAGGCGGTTCGCCGCGGCGTCCTCGTGATCGACAACTCCAGCGCCTTTCGCCTGGAGGACGGGGTTCCCCTCGTCGTCCCCGAAGTGAACTTTTCCGCTGCCCGCGAACATCGGGGGCTCATCGCCAACCCGAACTGCTCCACCATTCAGATGGTCGTGGCGCTCAAGCCCATCCGCGACCGTTTTGGCTTGAAAAGGATCACCGTGGCGACCTACCAGGCCGTATCGGGGGCGGGATACCGCGCCTTGCAGTCCCTCTACCGCGAGCTCGAAGCGGCGCTGCGCGGAGAGGAAATCGCGCCGGAGGTCCTTCCGGTGGCCTCGCAGCCGGTGAAGTACCCCATCGCCCTGAACGTAATCCCTCAGATCGACGTGTTCGTCGAGGAAGCCTACACGCGCGAAGAGATGAAGATGGTCCTCGAGACGCAAAAGATCTTTGCTGACTCGCACATCGAGGTCGGTGCGACCTGCGTCCGCGTACCCGTGGGCATCGGCCACAGCGAGGTCGTGTACGTGGAGACAGAGGAGGAACTCCCCTCCCTGGAGGAAATTCGCGCGATCCTGCGTGGCGGGGAGGGGATCGTCGTCCTCGACGATCCTGCGGGGGCCGTGTACCCCACGCCGCGCCACGTGAGCGGGCGGCGTGAGGTGTTTGTCGGGCGGATCCGCAAGGACCTCTTCCGCCCCAACGGACTTCACCTCTTCGTCGTCGCCGACAACCTTGTCAAAGGTGCGGCGGGCAACGCCGTGCAGATCGCCGAACGCCTCTACGCCGAAGGACTGCTCCCGCAGGCATAGGTGGGCGTACGTGCAGGTTTCCAAATGCTTTTGCGGGCGTACCCCGGGGGAAGTAGGCCGGTTCCGCTTGCTCTAAGACGTACGCCGCTTTTGGGAAAGCAAGCCGAGGGGCGGGCGAGTGGGGAAGGGAGACGCGAATGGAGATCATCGTGCAGAAGTTCGGCGGCACATCCGTACGAGACGAGAGGCTGCGCGAGCGCGTGCTTCAGCACATCGCCGAAGCGCGTCGGACGTACGACGGCGTGGTCGTCGTCGTCTCCGCCATGGGCCGGAAGGGAGAGCCCTACGCTACGGACAGCCTTCTCGACTTGCTCGAGGGCCGGGGGAAGTACCTGCCCGCGCGGGAGCGCGACCTCCTCCTCACGACGGGAGAGATCATCTCCGCCGTCGTCCTCGCCGACCTCCTGTGGCGGCAGGACATTCCGGCCACGGTCTTTACCGGAGCGCAGGCGGGGATCGTTACGGACGCCCGTTTCGGCGAGGCGCAGATCCTCGACGTGCGTCCCGACCGCCTCCGTGCCGCCCTCGAACGCGGGCGGGTTGCCGTGGTGGCCGGTTTCCAGGGGTCCACGGAAGACGGGGAACTCACGACCCTCGGGCGCGGAGGCAGCGACATCACGGCCGTCGCCTTGGCGGCGGCCTTGGGGGCGCGCCGACTCGACATCTTTACGGACGTAAACGGCGTGTTTACCGCCGATCCCCGAATCGTCGAGGAAGCCCGCCCGCTCAAGTACCTCACGTACGCCGAGGTGGCCAACCTCGCCCACCTGGGTGCACGCGTCCTGCACCCGCGGGCGGTGGAGATCGCCATGCAGTACAACATCCCCGTGCGCGTGCGTTCGACGACGTCCGACGACGAGGGGACGCTCATCGCCTCCCTCTCCGAGCTCAGGGCGCGGGCGCCGTTTCGCGAGCGCGTCGTTACGGGTATCGCCCATGTCTTCGGCGTGACGCAGATCAAGGTCGTGCGCGAAACCGTCGACCCCGAACTTCAGCTCGTCGTCTTTCGCGCCATGGCCGAACACGGGATCAGCGTAGACTTCATCAACGTGTCTCCCAACTCCGTCGCCTACACCGTGCGCGACGAAGAGGGGGAGCGCGTCGCGGAAATCCTTCGCGGACTCGGTTTCGAGCCCATCGTCACGCCCGGATGCGCCAAGGTATCCGTCGTGGGGGCGGGAATGGCCGGAAGGCCCGGGGTGATGTCCCGCATCGTCGAAGCCCTCGTCGGCCACGACATCCCCATCCTCCAGGCCGCAGACTCGCACACGACGATTTGGGTGCTCGTCCCCGGCGAACGGGCACAGGACGCCATTCGTCTCCTACACCGCCACTTCGAGCTCGAGCGCGAGTAAGGCGCTCGCGCATGCGCGATAGAAAGGGGCGAACGCCGTGGAGTATCCCTTTGGACGCCTCGTCACCGCCATGATCACCCCTTTTACTGCCGATGGGGAGATCGACTGGGAGGCGGTCGACCGCCTCGTGGAGCACCTCCTCGCGCAGGGAAGCGAGGGGATCCTCGTCGCTGGGACTACGGGCGAATCTCCGACCTTGAGCGACGAGGAAAAGATCGCCCTCTTCCGCCGCGTGAAGGAACGGCTGCGCGGCCGCGGGTTTCTCCTCGCCGGTACGGGATCAAACGACACGGCCCATACCGTAGAGCTTTCGCGGGCTGCAGAGGAGGCGGGTGCGGACGGACTGCTCGTCGTCACCCCCTACTACAACCGTCCGAGCCAGGAAGGCCTCTACCGCCACTTTCGCGCCGTTGCGGAATCTACGCGCCTTCCCGTCATCGTGTACAACATCCCGGGGCGCACGGGCGTATACATGGAAGTGGATACCCTCCTCCGCCTCGCCGAACTTCCTAACGTCGTCGGCGTCAAGGATTCGAGCGGTCGCCTTGCCGACCTCGCTCGCCTCATCGCCCGCGCCCCCGCCCACTTCCGCGTCTACGGCGGCGACGACGCCATGTTCCTTCCCCTCCTCGCCGTCGGCGGCTACGGCCTTATCAGCGTGGCCTCCCACCTCGTGGGCCGCGAGATCCGCAAGATGCTCGACGCCTTCCTCGAGGGCCGCGTCGTAGAGGCCGCCGCGATTCACCGCAGGTACCTCCCCCTCTTCGAAGGGCTCCTCAGCCTGTCCACCAACCCGGTGCCGCTCAAGGCCGCCCTCGCCTTGCGGGGAATCGCCCTCGAACACTTGCGCCTTCCCCTCGTCCCCCTGAACGAAGACGGGAAGCGTCGCCTCGCCTTTCTCCTCGAAGAGGTGGGCGCGTAGCGCGGGCGTCTTGGAAGGCCTTCTTGAGGTTCAGGTTTTTATCGAAAAGACAGAAGGTTACCATACAATTCTCTCCTCTTGCCTTCCTTGCGCGCGCTTTGCGCGGGAGGGTATAATACCTACACGTGTGAGTGGTCGGTTTTTCTTGCGCGGTCGGCGCCGTCCGGACCCAGGGCAGGAGGAACGAAGTTGTCGCGCAACCAACCTAAGCTCAGCATCTTTGCGTTGGGCGGACTCGGCGAGATCGGCAAGAACATGTACGTCGTTCGCTACGGCGACGACATCGTCGTCATCGACGCGGGGCTCACCTTTCCCGAAGAGGAGATGCTCGGGGTCGACATCGTGATTCCGGACATCTCCTACCTCGAGGAGAACCGCCGCTTCGTGCGGGGAATCCTCCTCACCCATGGACACGAGGACCACATCGGCGCGCTCCCCTACATCCTCAAAAAGCTCAACGTACCCGTGTACGGTACGCGCCTCACGCTCGGCCTCGTGGACCTCAAGCTCAAGGAGGCGGGGCTCAGGGGGACGGTCAAGCTGAGCGAGGTGCATCCCTCCCCCAACTTCGAGCTCCACCTGGGCGCCATCCGCGCGACGTTCTTCCGCGTCACGCACAGCATCCCCGACTCCGTGGGGATCGCCCTGGAGACACCCGAAGGCGTCGTCGTGCACACGGGAGACTTCAAGTTCGACCAGACCCCCGTCGGGCACCCGGCGGACTTTCAGCGCATGGCCGAGATCGGTCGGCGGGGGGTTTTGGCGCTCCTTTCGGACAGCACGAACGCCGAACGGCCGGGATTTACGGGATCGGAGCGCTCGGTGGGCAAGAACCTCGCCAAGATCTTCGAGCTCCACCGCACCCGCATCATCGTCGCCACCTTTGCGACGAACGTGGCGCGTGTGCAGCAGGTGCTCACCGCGGCCCACGCCGCAGGGCGCAAGGTCGCCCTTGCCGGGCGGAGCCTTGTCAACGTCGTGAACCTCGCCCGCGAGCTCGGGTACCTCGAGGTACCCGAAGGCCTCTTCATCGAGCACGGGGATGCCGCCACGCTCCCGCCAGACAAGGTGGTCGTCCTCCTCACGGGAAGCCAGGGAGAACCCATGAGCGCCCTTTCCCTCATGGCGCGGAGCTCCCACCGCACCCTGGAAATCCAAAAGGGAGACCTCGTGATCTTTTCCGCGACGCCGATCCCCGGCAACGAGCGCGCCGTCGGTCGGGTCGTCGACCAGCTCTACCGCCTGGGGGCGGAGGTGATCTACGGACCGGGGTCGGAGACCGGGGTCCACGTTTCCGGGCACGGGAGCCAGGAAGAGCTCAAGCTCATGCTCAACCTCATGCGTCCCCGCTACTTCATCCCCGTCCACGGCGAATACCGGATGCTCGCGAAGCACGCCCAGCTCGCCGAGGAAATGGGCATACCGCGGGAGCGGATTTTCGTCCTGGACAACGGAGACGTCGTGGAGTTTCAAAATGGTCGGGGGAGACTCGCCGGGAAGGTTCCTGTGGGCAATGTCCTCATCGACGGCCTCGGCGTAGGAGACGTGGGGAACATCGTCCTGCGCGACCGCAAGCTCCTCTCCCAGGACGGGATCCTCGTCGTCGTCGTGACGATAAGCCGCGCCAACCGTACGATCCTCTCGGGGCCGGACATCGTCACCCGCGGGTTCGTGTACATGCGCGAGTCGGAGACGCTCATCGACGAGGCCAACCGCCTCGTGCACACTGTGCTCAGCAAGCTCTTAGAAGAAAACGTGAGCGACTGGACGACGCTCAAAAACAACGTTCGAGACGCCTTAAGCCGCTTTCTCTACGAACGGACGCGTCGCCGTCCGATGATTCTCCCGATCATCATGGAGGTCTGAGCGCCACCGCAGAAAGACCACCGCACACGTGCCGCGGCAAGAGCCGCGGTTTTTTTCTTGCTCGCCCGCGGCCGTCGACGCCCGTCCCTTGCCGGCGGCGCTCCCGCGAAAGCCTACGGCGACAGGAGGTCCTCAAGTGCGACTTCGAGGTTTGGAAAACGAAACGCATATCCGCGGGCAAGGGCTTCTTCCGGAAAAACGCGGTTGCCTCGGATGAGGAGGTCGCCCATTTCCCCGAGGACGAGCTTGATCGCGAAAGCCGGCACAGGGAGCCAATACGGCCTCTGGAGTCGCGCCGCAATGGCACGACCGATTTCGTCCATAGTGGCCGGGTTAGGAGCGGTGATGTGGAGCGGGCCCCTTACGCTTTCGTCCTCCATGGCGAGACGGAAGAGGCCGACGACGTCTGCGATATGGACCCACGAAACCCACGCCCGCCCGCCGGCGATCGGTCCACCGAGGAACAGGCGATGCGGAAGGACGAGGTGAGGGAAAGCACCTCCTTCCTTGGCAAAGACGACGCCGAAGCGGGCAAAAACGGTGCGCATTCCCAAGGTTTCGGCGCGTCTTGCCACTGCCTCCCAGCGGCGGGTTACGGCAGCAAGAAAGTCGATCCCGCGCTTCCGGAGGACGGCCTCGATAGGGCCCGTTTCGCCGTCCGAGGCTACGGGAAGCCGTGCTTCGATAGCGGAGGCGCTGACGAAAACGTGAGGTCGCGCTTCGGTGGGGAGGTGCTCCACGACTTCGAGAAGCTCGGTGGTCGCCCGAAGTCGACTTTCGAGAATTCGCCTCTTGTGGTTCGGCGTCCAGTGACCGGCGATTGAGGTTCCGGAAAGGTTAACGACGACGTCGAGGGGAACGTGGCGCTTGAGTTCGTCTATCGGGCGGGCGTTGCCCGTAAGCCAGGGGATAAGGATCGGGCCAGGGCGAAGGGAGTCTGATTCCGGAGAAGGGAAGTTTGTCGGTTCGGATGAAGAGGGGTTCGTCCGCTTGGTTGCCGGTAGGCTCACGACCGTTTCCCGACGGAAAAGGTGCGGATTTCGCGTAAGCCATAAGACGGTATGGCCGTCTGTCAAAAGGGAGCGGGTGAGATGGAGGCCGATGAGACCGCTTCCCCCAGCGATGACGATGCGCATTTCCGCCTTCCCTCCTCTTTTTTTCTTTTCTCTTCGCTAGACTCCAACGTATCATGTTTTGTGGGTGCTCACGGGGCTTTGTACCTTCATTTCAACACGGACTTGGGATTTCGAGGGAGGGAGAAGCGTGCTCAAGGGATTTCAGGAGTTCGTGATGCGGGGAAACGTGGTGGAGCTGGCGGTGGCCGTGGTGATAGGAGGGGCTTTCGGTCGGGTGGTAAATTCTCTGGTGGCCGACGTGATCACGCCCTTGATTGGGTTTATCGGCGGAACCCCAAACTTCTCCGGCCTCATGCTCGGCCCCATTGCCTTGGGGAGGTTTGTCAACGCCGTATTGGACTTCCTCCTCGTTGCCGCGGCCGTATACTACATCGTGGTTGTCCCCATGAACGAAATTTCCAAGCGGCGGACAAGAGAATCAGAAGTCAAAGCTTCGGCGGAGCCTTCCGAAGAGGTCAAGCTTCTCCGGCAGATTCTCGCGGAACTCAGGAAGTCCTGATCCCTCTGTTTGGCCTTTACGGCGGGTACGGAATGCTTGACAGGCAGGGACCGTTGTGGTACCGTTGGCTTAGAGGTGAAAATTAGATTCATTTTAAGGAGGAACACTCCCTATGGAAACACGCAACGTACTGCCTGCAGACGTTCGGCGGGAACTCGCCGCCGCCCTTCAGCCGATCCTCGCCGAGGCGATCGACCTCGAGCGCCAAGCCAAGCAGGCGCACTGGAACGTCAAGGGACCCGGGTTTTACGGACGGCACAAGGTATTCGACGAACTTCACGAGCTTGCGGAGGACTGGATCGACCTCGTCGCCGAGCGCATCGCCCAGCTCGGACACCTCACGGAGGGAACGCTCCAACGGGCAGCCGAACTCACGCGCCTTCCGGAGTTCCCCCTTGGGCTTACGTCCGAGCGGGACAACCTCGAGCAGCTCGCCAAGGCGCTCTCCGCCTTTACGGCACACACGCGCGAGGTCCTGAAGAAATCCGAAGAACTCGGAGATCCGATCACGGCGGACATCCTCACGGAAGTCACCCGCGGCGCCGAAAAGTACCTGTGGTTTGTCGAGGCGCACCTTGGCTGAGGTCGGGGCCATGTTTCTCCAGATGGCTAAAGCTCGGGCGATTCGCGCGACGTCCTCAGCTTTGCCAACGGTCGACCCAGCGCCTCTGCGTGCGAGGTAGAGCGACGGGAGAACCGAGCGCGTCTCCGTCGGCCCCGTCGTTTCGGGCACCTCTGCAGTACGGATGACTGGTGCGGGTACGCGCCACCGACCGCGTGTCGCGGGCCCCTTCCCGGACGGGAAGGGGCCCTCTGTGCGGTGCGAGGGATCTTTTGGCGTGGCTCATGGTATCATGGGGATGAGTTTTCGAGCGAGGAGGTACGTCCATGGAACGCTTTGTCTACCGAAACCCCACCGAACTCGTCTTTGGACGCGGAAGCGTCGACCTCCTCTCCGAATACCTCCCCCGCCTAGGAAGGAAGGTCCTTTTCGTCTACGGCAAGGGGAGCATCCGCAAGATCGGCCTCTATGACCGCGTTCTCGTAGCTGCCAGGACCGCGGGAGTAGAACTCGTGGAGTTTCCCGGCATCGAGCCCAACCCGCGCGTTTCCACTGTCCGCAGGGCGCGGGAGGAGGCGCGGCGCGCAGGCGTAGAGGGAATTCTCGCCGTAGGCGGAGGAAGCGTAATTGATGCCGCCAAGCTCATCGCCGTATCTCATTCGTATCCCGGGGATCCGTGGGAGATCGTCCGCGAACCTTTGCGCGTCACGAGTGCTCTGCCCCTCGGCGTCGTCCTCACGCATGCCGCCACGGGTTCGGAGATGAACGCGAACTCCGTGATCACGAACGAAGAAACCGACGAAAAACTCGGCTGGGCACATCCCCTTGCCTATCCGCTCTTTTCTATTCTCGATCCCCACATCACGCGGAGCGCCCCGCGCGATCAGACGGTGTACGGCGTCGTCGACATGATGGCCCACGTCCTCGAGCAGTACTTTCACGACGCGCGCAACACGCCGATCCAAGACGCGTGGCAGGTCTCCCTCCTCAAGGAGATCCTCGCCGCAGGGCGAAAGGTCGTGGAAAACCTCGACGACCTCGACGCCCGTGAGACACTCCTTCTCGCGGGGACGCTCGCCCTCAACGGCACCCTTTCCTTGGGCCTTCGCGGCGACTGGGGCGTTCACGCCATCGAGCACGCCCTATCGGCGGTCTACGACATCCCCCACGGGGCGGGACTCTCCGTCGTCTACCCTGCCTGGATGCGGTACGTCGCTCCACGCAAGCCCGAGCGCTTCCGCCGCCTCTTTTTGGAGCTCTTCGGTACGGAGGACCTTGAGGCCGGGATTCGCGCCTTGGAGAAGGCTTGGAGGGAACTCGGGGCCCCCGTACGCCTTTGGCAGCTTGGGATTGCGGACGAGGCGCGCTTTCCCTATCTGGCACAAAAGGCGGTTGCGAAGGAGGGGGCCACGACGGGGCGCTTTGCCGTCCTCACCGCCGAGGACGTAGAGGCGATCTATCGTCTGGCGGCGATGCCGCTCGAGTAAACTAAGAAGGAGCGGATGCTTCGGCATGTGCAACGATCCGCCCCGTCATCCGCTCTGACGAGCTTTGCAACGGGCAGGTGCTCGCGCGGGCGGTGATCCGCCGAATACCGTCGGAGGTGAGGGACGTGGCGGGCTTTCCCGAAGATTTCCTCTGGGGTGTGGCTACCTCGGCGTACCAGATCGAAGGCGCGGTAACGGAGGACGGGCGTGGGCCTTCTATCTGGGACATCTTCGTCCACATTCCCGGTAAGATTGCCGACGGCACCGTCGGCGACGTGGCCTGCGACCACTACCACCGTTGGGAAGAGGACGTAAACCTCCTCGCCGAGCTCGGGGTGCGCGCGTACCGCTTTTCCGTCTCCTGGCCGCGCGTTTTGCCAGAGGGCAAGGGAGCGGTCAACGAGCGAGGACTTGATTTCTATCGCCACCTCGTCGAGGCACTTCACTCCCGCGGGATCGCGCCCGTCGTCACCATATACCACTGGGATCTCCCCTTTGCCTTGTACGAAAAGGGAGGGTGGGCGGAGCGGGATACGGCGAAGTACTTCGCCGAATATGCACACCTCCTCTACCGCCGCCTCGAGGGCGTCCCCTACTGGATCACCTTGAACGAGCCGTTCGTCGCCACCGTCTTGGGGTACGTAACTGGCGAACACGCCCCCGGTGAGCAAGATCCGCGCAAGGCCGTGCGCGTCGCCCACCACTTTCTCTTGGGCCACACGCTTGCCGTTCAGGCCTTTCGCGACGAGCACCTCCCGGGTTCCAAGATCGGAATTACGAACCTCATGACGCGCGTACTTCCCGCAAGCGAAGACCGGGAGGTCGTCGAGTTTGCCTACGCCTTCGAACGCCTGCACAACGGGCTTTTCGTCGATCCCCTTTTCACCGGGCACTACCCGCGCGAGGCGCTCCTCGCCTTTGCCCGTATTCTCTGGGGAGAGGAGGGCGCTCGGGACGGCGATCTCGAAGCCTACCTCTACGCCCAACTCGACCTCCCTTTGGAGGACCTCGAGTCCTTCCGTCAGCCCGTAGACTTCCTCGGCGTGAACTACTATTCGCCGACCCGCGTCGCCTTTAATCCAGAGAGCCCCTTTGGGGGTCTTGAGTTTCTCCCGCCCGCGGGAGAGGCGACAGCCATGGGTTGGGAGGTGTACCCCGAGGGACTCACGGAGGTCCTTCTCGACGTCCACAGCCGCTACCCAGGAGTTCCGATCCTGGTTACGGAAAACGGGGCTGCATACGACGACGTAGTGGAAGTGCTCCCCGACGGGACAAAGCGCATCGCGGACGAGGCACGGGCGAACTACATTCAGGCGCACGTGCAGGCCGTACGACGGGCCGTCGAGCAGGGGGCGGACGTGCGCGGCTACTTCGTCTGGTCCCTCCTCGACAACTTCGAGTGGGCCCACGGCCTCTCCAAACGTTTCGGCCTCGTGTACGTGGACTATGCGACGCTCGAGCGCATACCCAAGGCGAGCTTTTTTGCCTACCGGGAGATCGTGCGAACCAACGGCGGGTGACACCTTTGTCCTTCCGGCAAACGAAGGCCTGCAATAGAACAACCGGTGAACGAAGACCGATCCGAGACGAGGAGGTGAGGCGTCCGGGGAGCCGGACCGGGGCGCCGCACGTCCGGCGGCTTTGCCTGCGGTTGCGGCGCCTCCCCGGACCACGGCCGTGTGGAAGGGATTGGGACGAGCCTTTGTATTTTCCTTCCTCTGGGTTTTCCTCGTGGTGGGGATAGGCCATCCCGTTTACGCAGACGCGGCTCCGGGTGACGTCGTTGTCGCTGTGGGCGCCGACCTCACCCCTGAACAGCGCGAACAGGTCCTCCGAACCTTCGGCGTCCAAAACATTCCCCAGGACAAGCTCGTCGTCGTGACGAACGCGGAAGAGCACGCCCTCCTCGGGAAGTACCTCCCTAAGGCGGTGATCGGTACGCGCGCGATTTCCTCCGTCAAGGTGACGCTCCTCGAACCGGGGAAAGGGCTGCACGTGCGCACGGAGGGCATCACCTACCTCACGCCCGCGCAGTACCAGAGCGCCGCGGCTACGGCTGGGGTCAAGGACGCCGAAATCTACGTCTACGCTCCCGTTCCCGTATCGGGGACCGCCGCCCTTACGGGCATCGTAAAGGCCTTTGAAGGGTTGGAGGGCAAGACTTTAGATCCTACGGCCAAGGACGTGGCGGCCGAAGAGTTCTCCACGAACTACCTCCTGAGCGAAAAGATCGGCAAGGAGCAGGCCACCGCCCTCATCCAGCGCCTCAAGGAAGAAATTGCTTCTGGAAAGCTCCGCGACCCAAAGGAAATCCAAGATGCGATCGACCGCGCGGCGCGCGAGCTCGGCGTGACTTTGAGTCCTGAAGATCGCGCCCGCCTCGAGGAGCTCGTCCGCCACCTGCGCGAGGCAAACATCGATTGGAACGCCCTCGCGCGGGAGACGGCCAAGATCAAGCAGGAAGTGGAGAAGTTCCTTCAAGATCCGGCCACGCAAAGCTTCCTGCAAAAGGCGTGGTCCTTTCTTCAGAACCTCTTCATCCGGGTGTGGGAGTGGCTTTCGCAGGTGTTCGGCGGAGGATCGGGGTCCTAAAGTCGTCGTTTTCGCCGGGATCTCGGGAGCAAAGGAACTCTCCTCCGCCGCCTACTCCTCGGGACGAAGTAGGGCCGCGTAGGAAGAGAGTTCCATCCGTCGGGCGAAATGCGCACCGGCGGGCGAACAGCAAAAACCCCCTCGTTCGGCAACCCGAACGAGGGGGTTACGTCCATAGGAATGGCTGCGGGACTAGGACTCGAACCTAGATTACCAGATCCAGAGTCTGGCGTGCTACCATTGCACCATCCCGCAATGCGCGTGCAGAATACATTGTACCCCGCTTCCCGCGGGAAATGCAAGGGGGAGAAAGTACCGTGTCGGCTTCTGCTCTCTCGCTCTTGGCCACGCTTGTAGCCTTGGCATTTGCTTTTGACGTGACGCGCCGGGCCTGGGCGAAACGACGCCCGAGCGACGCCCTCTTCGCCGTTTCTCTGTACATGTTTTCCCTCGCCGCCTTCGGGGAGTTCGTTGGCGGATCGTTCGGCTGGAGCGTCGGCCTCTACAAGCTCTACTACTTTACTGCCGTCGCCCTCGTCGCCTACATGGCCGCGGGTACTCTCTACGCCCGCGACTCCGGGTGGGCGGCGCACGCCTTCCTTGCCTTCACCCTCCTCGCGAGCGTTGCCTTTTTGATCGCCCTCTTGCGCGCTCCGGTCGATCCCGCCCTCGTCGGTACGAAAGGCGCCGTAGGCGGCAGCTACATGCCGCGGGAGGTGCGAATGTTTAGTCCTGTTCTCTCCGGAATAGGTGCGCTGGTGCTCCTCGTCTCCGCCCTCGCGAACTTTTTGCGCACGCGCCGCCGGGGGTTTCTCGCGATCTTTTCGGCGGCTCTCGTTCTCAGCGCAGCGGGCGCCCTCGCCAAATACGTGGACTTGCCCTTGGTGCTCCCCGCTTCTCAGCTCGTGGGTATCGCCCTCTACTATTGGGGCGTTGTAAGTCTTTCCGTCCCCGGGAGGGATCGCCCAGAAAAGGAGCGCGCGTGACGAGAGGGTTCATCGGGTTTCCGGGAAAAATTTGCTCCCGACTCCGGGCATGTCTTTAGTTGACAGGGAAGATGTGGTACAAGAGGCGTAGGGGGACGGGGAAGTCGATTCCCCACCTCCCTCCGGGGCTCTTCTCGGGCGCAGAGCCCTCTCTTTTTCGACTTTATTGAATATAAATCGAGGGAGGTACCCTTTTTCTATGTCGTTAACCGCGAACGATGATGTATATATGAAATGTTTTTTCTGGGGGAAGCTCAAGCGCGATCCCAACGATCCTCGTGATGTCCGCTGTTTGCCTCTAGCCGCACACAGCCTTGACGTAGCCTGTGTGCTGAGAAATCTGGTAGAGCTACCCGGGTTTCGCCGCGCACTGGAAAGGGCGGCCGGTAGGCGGCTCGACGCCGTCGACTTTGATCGGTTGGCGGTTTTGGCGATGCTTCACGACATGGGGAAAGCAAATCTCGATTTTCAAAGGCAAATTTATCCAAACTTTAAAAATAAAGTCGGACACATTCGGGCTATGGCCGCGATCCTCGATCCAGAACTTGGACAAGGCTCACTGTTTGATCAATGGCTTGAAACTTTGCCGCCTGAATTGGAATATTGGTTTTCTGATGAAGATACGGCATTCGGGTACTTTTCTGCGGTATTGTCCCATCACGGTCGTCCGGTGCAGTTCAAAGGGCGGGACGAAGACCGTCGTTTCTCCCTCCCCGGTTGGCAGAAAAGCGTTGAGGGAAATCCTTTCGATGCACTGCGGGAGATTGTCGATTGGTCCCGCAAGACGTTTCCCAACGCGTTCCAAGATGGCCCTGAACTTCCGGCCTCCCCGGAGTTTGTCCACCGGTTTGCCGGCCTCCTCATGTTGGCCGATTGGTTGGGTTCTCATGAACACTGGTTTCCGATTCAATCGGTAACTTGGGAAGAAAGGCGAGAACATAATCAGAGAAAAATTCCGGAAATGCTCAAGGCCGTGGGTCTCGACGTTCGTCCCCTTCGTCCGCATCTCACCGGGATTCGGAGTTTTGAGGAGCGCTTTGGGTTTTCTCCTAACTCCATGCAAGAACGCATCGAGTATCTTGATCCGGATGACGACAGGACAAGACTTCTTATCCTCGAATCCGAAACGGGATCTGGTAAGACCGAAGCGGCGTTGAACTGGTTTTTCAAACTATTTGCCGCAGGCAAGGTGGACGGGCTGTACTTCGCCCTTCCAACCCGTGTCGCCGCGCGAGAACTTTATACCCGTGTACACCGGACGATTCAGCGGTGGTTTCCGGATCCCAAGGTTCGACCCGTAACCGTCCTTGCCGTACCAGGATATGCTCAGGTCGACGGCCTTCCGGTTGAAAAAATTCTTCCCGCCGAAGATGAGGGGAACCGTTGGCAGGAAGATGAACAGATCCGCCTGTACGACCGCCTATGGGCGGCCGAACGGCCAAAGCGTTTTTTGGCGGCAACGGTTGCGGTAGGAACCGTAGACCAGGCACTTCTCTCGGTGGTCAAAGCGGCTCATGCGCATCTTCGTTCGGCGAGCTTGGACCGGAGCCTTTTGGTCGTCGACGAGGTTCACGCTTCGGATGCATACATGACCCATTTGCTCGAGGCGCTCGTACGCCATCACTACCGGATCGGCGGCTATGCGCTCCTCATGTCAGCGACTTTGGGTTCTGCGGCACGACAACGTTACCTTGCGGCGATCGGAGGAAAAAAGGAAAACATCGAGTGGTCAGCTGCGGTGAACACGCCTTTCCCTCGGATCACGTTTGCCGACGGTACGGGAACGGACGTACCGCCGAGGGGAGGAAAACGAGTTCGCCTTACCCTCCTTCCGTTGGCCGAAAAACTCGAGGGTATCGCCCACGAGGTCATCCAGCACTTGCGTTCCGGTGCGCGGGTTCTCGTTGTTTTGAACACCGTAAATCGAGCCGTTTCCTTACAAAAGGCGATTGAAACGCGGATCGAAACCCAACACGACTTGGACGAGCGTTGGCTCTTTCGTTGTCCCGGCTATAAGGGCCAAGAGGTAGTGACGCTTCATCACGGGCGTTTTGCCCCCGAGGATCGCGTGGTCCTCGATGCTTGCGTTTCGAAGCGGCTTGGCCGAGGAAGTGGGAAAGGGCCGATCCTCCTCATCGGTACGCAGACTCTGGAACAAAGCCTTGACCTCGACGCTGACGTGCTCATCACCGACCTTGCTCCGGCAGACGTTCTCCTGCAACGTATTGGCCGACTCCATCGCCACAAGCGGGACGATCGGCCGCCTGCATACCGAGAACCGGCACCTTGCTTTGTTCTTGTTCCCGAGGATGAGCTTCTAAAGTCCTTAAACGAAAAAGGCGAAGTTCGAGATACGTACAAACGCATGGGATACGGGAGCGTCTACGAGGATCTACGAATGCTCGAGCTCACCCGACGGGCAATTGCCGAGCGTCCGGACATCGTGATCCCCCGAGACAATCGCCTCCTTGTGGAATCCGCAACCCATCCGGAGCGTTTGGAGTGCCTCACAGCGGAAAATGTCGCGTGGCGGCTGCACATGGAAAACCGAGAAGGGGCCAAGATTGCCAAAGAAGTTACCGCCAGTTACCAGGTGGTAAGGTACGACGAACCCTTCGGAGAAGTGGAGTTCGACGTCGACGGTGTAAAGGTCACGACCCGTCTAGGCGCCGATACATACCAAGTGCCGCTCGATAAACCGGTGGTTTCTCCTTTCGGTCAAATCCTTCGCGAGGTCCTCATCCCGTCCCATTGGTCTCCCAAAGACCGTCCAGAGATAGCGACCGTCGAGGATGTCCGGGAGGGAGATGAGGTTGTCCTCCGGTACGGGAGCCATCGGTACCGGTACAGCCGTTTCGGCTTGGAGTTAATATCCGACGAGAGAGGAGGTTGACCCGAGCAAGATCACTTGATTTTCCTCGCGTGTGTATGGTTCAATAATACTACGGATTCTAAGCGAGGTGAAAACCTTGAGGTTATTTAATCTTCTTGAAGACCCGATATTTCGTGTCCAGGTGCAGCAGGGCATGGAGCGCTTGAGCCTTCCCGAGGTTTTGGAGTCTCTCGGCCGAGATGAAATCGAGCACTTTGTAGGTCTTCAAAAGCATCAGGAAGACGCGTTCCACGTCTTTCTCTCTTACCTTGGAGCGGCCGTTCTGGCCCGGAATAACGTGAACGATCCAGTTCGCTCAAAAGATTACTGGCGGGACAAGCTCCGCGGATTAGCAGGGCCTGCCGGCGATGATGCGTGGACCCTCGTCGTAGACGATCTGGACAAGCCCGCCTTTTTGCAGCCGCCAATCCCCGAGGGAGATCAAAGACGCCTTGAGGCAACTGCGTTTACGCCGGATGAATTGGATCTTTTGCCTACGTCCAAAAACCACGACCTCAAGAAAGCGCGGGCTTCCTCCGCCGAAGTCGACGTATGGGCGTACGCCCTCATCAGCTTGCAGACGATGAGCGGTTACTACGGCCGAGGGAACCGCGGGATTTCCCGTATGAACAGCGGCTACGGGAACCGGCCAATCGCAGAGGTGGTGCGGAGTTTCCGGCCTGGGCGTAGGTGGCAGGATGCTGTGGAACGTTTGCTTTTGCATCGCCGAGAAGTGCTCGAAGGATCGTTCGGATATGACCCCCATGGGTTGGTCCTCGTGTGGACGGTTCCGTGGGACGGGAAAACAAGCCTTCTCCTACGTCAGCTCGATCCGTTCTACCTCGAGATCTGCCGGCGGATAAGGCTTCGTTCTGACGGGGTGTCCATCGTCCGGGCGGACAGCGTTCCGGCGGACAACGACAGAATTGCCGCCAAGGAGTTCAAGGGGGTGGTCGGCGACGCCTGGTTGCCGGTGGTGACGGACGATTTGAAGGCCTATACCGTTCCGCCGGATGGGTTGAGCGTCGACACGCTACGCCGACTCATCTTTGAAGACGGCTTCAAGCTTGGGGCACTTCAGAAACCATTGGATCACTGGCAGGGAGATGTATACTTTTCCGTGTCCGTGCTCGTACGGGGAGAGGGGAAGACGAACGGCTTTTACCACCGGATCGTCCCCATTCCCGAACGCGTTCACCCCCGGCTTTGGAAGAGGCAGGAGCAGCGCACGACATATGCGCAGTTGAGCAAAAACGCCGTAGAACGGGCAGGGGAGGTACAACACCGCGTTCTAAAGCCGGCGATCTACGCCCTGCTCGGCGGTCTAGAACGCAATGGGCGGGAGAGCGTGACATTTAAGGCGTGGTGGGAGCGGGCGGCCGGGGAGTATACGGCGGCTTGGGAGAACGAGTTTTTCCCGTGGTTGTGGTCCATTCCGGAGGACGAGTCGCGCGACGAGGCGCTTCGGGAATGGACTCGCAAGCTGTACTCCATCGCCCTCGAAGTGCTGCGGGAGACGGAACACCGACTTCCGCGCAAGGAAGGGACGAGGTACCAGACGGTTGCTGCGGCAGAGCGCATCTTTTTCGGCGCTTTCTACAATCGCTTTCCTGAACTCTTTCCGGCGAAAAAAGAGGAGGTGCTCTCGTGAGTACCACGCTGAGGAATTACGTCGAGCGGCTAGAGCAGTACATCGGAGACGATGCATTCCCTACGGGAGAGCGTGCCGCCCTTCGGCGGATGACGCCGACGCAACCGCCGCCAACCGCTCTATATCGTCTGGCCATTCAGATCCTGCCCGAGGATTGGGACGTCGATCTCGGGCGGCGAAAAGACTGGCAGACGTTGGTTGCGGGGATGGCGCTTATGTACCCGTACATTCACGATCCGGGGCGAAGTTTTGGCACTGCGCTAGGCGAAGCTCGCTTCTCGGATTTGCGGCTCGAACGTCTCCTCGCTTCTCGGGGTGACGGCCGAAGGTTGCTGTTTCTTCGCTCCGTTCGCTTTCTCGCTGCGAAGGGGAAGGCGTTCGACTGGACGCAAGCAGCCCGATTTCTATTTGCACGAGATAGCGAACAACTAGAAGAAGTTCACCGTCAGATTGCCAAAGATTATTATCGAGCTGCAAGTGAATATCAAGCTAAAAGCGAAATAAATATTTAGTATAAATTAAAGGAGGAATGAATAATGTTTCTTCAAGTTCACTACCTCACGAGCTATCACGCCAGCTTACTCAACCGGGATGATACGGGGTTGGCGAAGCGAATTCGGTTTGGCGGGGTAGAACGGCTTCGCGTTTCAAGTCAGGCTCAGAAAAAGCATTGGCGCGACTGGATGATGCAGGAAACCTCTTTGCCCTCGGCCATTCGGTCCCGCCACTTCTTTTCCCGCGTAGTCAAAGACGAACTCGTTCGAGAAGGTATGAACGATGCGCTTGCACACGAACTGACTCGCCACCTGGCTCAGGAAGTTTTGCGCGCATCTGGAGAAAAAGATGCTCTGGACAAAACCACATTGGCGATGAAGCAGCCTGTCTTGTTCGGACGGCCGGAGGCTGAGTACTTCAAAAAATTGATCCGTGAAGCAGCAGCCCAAGGAGATACGGAAAATGCTAAAAAATACTTGACTGACATTATTAAAGAGAGCAAAAGCAACATCCAATCCATGCTCCGCCAGGCTGGTTTAGGCAATCCGGCGGTCGGGTTTGAAGGTGCGCTCTTCGGACGTTTCGTCACATCGGATGTTCTGGCGCGCGTGGATGCTCCGGTTCATGTCGCCCACGCCTTTACTACCCACGAACTTCGGACCGAGATCGACTTCTTTACGGTGGTGGACGACCTCGCCGCCGATGAGGAAACGGGTGCGGCCCACGCAGGGGACATGGAGCTTGGCGCTGGGATCTTTTATGGGTATGTTGCCGTAGACGTACCGCTCCTCGTGTCCAACTTGGGCGGTCGTGATCGGAAGGAATGGAAGGCGGATCCGGAAGGGCAGGCGATGGCCCGGGAACTCCTGGAACTTCTCATTCAGGCGATCGCCACGGTTTCGCCAGGAGCCAAACTTGGGGCGACTGCGCCGTATGCCCGAGCGGAGTTTGTGATGTTGGAAGCCGGAGAGGCTCTTCCTCGGAGTTTGGCAAATGCCTTTTTGGAGCCGGTGTCTTTGAACGGAGGCGGAAACGTGCTTGCGAAGTCCGTCGGGCGAGTTGCCGAGTACCTTTCGCAGCTCGAAGGGATGTACGGCGATACGGGTGAAAAGCGGTACGTCGCTTCGCTTCACCCTTGGCCGCGGGAACGGGAGCAAAAAACCAATCTTCCCACCGCAATTCGGGGCACGCTCGACGCGATTTTCGGAGCCGTTGAAGGGTAGGCGAGGGCGGATGAAAGCCTTGGTACTTCGCCTTGACGCTCCCATGCTTTCCTTTGGTACGACTGCCATTGACCATCTAGGATTCACGGATTACTTTCCGGGGACGGCGCTTTTGACCGGATTGATTGGAAACGCGCTGGGCTGGGAGCACCGGGATTTCGATAAACTTCAACGCTTGCAAGAACGCCTCCGGTATGCAGCTCGTTGGGATATCCGGCCCGTGCGAATGGTGGACTATCAGACGGTAGATTTAGGCCAACCCAAAATGGCCGAAGCCGGCTGGACCACCCGCGGAAAGCCCGAGCATCGAACCGGAGGTTCTGCAAAAAAGGAAACCCATCAGAGATATCGCCACTACTGGACGGACGGCCTCATGACCGTTGTACTGACCCTACTTGATGAAGAGGAACCCGATCTCAATCAGATCGCACAGGCTCTTAGACGGCCGTCCCGCCCCCTTTTTCTTGGGCGCAAAAGTTGCCTTCCCTCTCGTCCCCTCCTGGATCCCCATACTCCGATTGTTGAGGGTGAGGACTTGCTTGAAATCCTTCGGCGAGTCCCACGTTGGGTTCGCTCCGTCGGGAAGGATTCTCGACGTCATACGGGTTCAGAAGATCTTCTGCCTGCCTGTTGGCCGGATGAGATCGGGACCCCCTCGGAAATACGCGGCGAATTGAAGCGCGTTTTCGATCTCAGGGACTGGAAGAACCAACTCCCCGCCGGGAGTCGTTGGCGAATGGAAGGTGTGATCGATGTGAAGGAATCCATCGAGGTGAACTGAGATGGGCGTATATGACGTGCATCTAGTGGAGATCACGCTGGATTTTGGAGCCTTGATGCGGTTTTTAAGGGACAAGGGAATGATACCGCGATGGGACGATGAAGACCTAGGATACGGGATCCACACATGGCTCGTATCGGCATTTGGGTCCCTTTCGCCAAAACCGTGGCGCCTCTTTACGACGCGCGGGCGTCCCCCTAAGATCCTGGGGTATGCCCTGCATGACGCGAAGGATCTGCGGGAGCACCTCTTGGCCTATGCCGCCCCGGGGACAATGCGCGTGCTTCTCCAATCGGATCCGGAAACTAGCATCCTGAGCAAACCTATGCCCAGGTTTTTACCCGGGAAATCGCTTGCGTACGAAGTGCTCACGGTTCCCGTGGTCCGAAAGACGACGGTCGACGAAGACGGGGAAGAACGGGGGAAGACGGTCGAGAAAGACCTCTTCCTCCACCATGTCGAAAAACACGGCGGAAGGGCCCAAGAGTCCAGGGCAGAGGTTTACGGGAAGTGGGTCAGGGACCTCCTCGAGAGGGAGTTTCCGGAGACGAAAAAGAGGGCTGTGGACGTTCACGACGCTCGCTTGGAGGGGTTCCGCCTCGTTCGGCAGGTTCGGTATACTCACGGAGAAATGCGGAACCGTAGCCGAATCCTGCGCCCTCAGGCCCTGATTCGCGGTGAACTTACCGTACGCGATCCGGACACGTTTTCCCTGTTGCTCGAGAAGGGTGTCGGACGTCACAAGGCTTTTGGGTACGGAATGCTCTTGTTGAGGCCGGCGCGATGAGCCAGGGGTCGTTTTTGTCGGGGCGCCTTGGTTTGGCTGGTGCGAGGATTCCCCATGCGGATCGACATGGATTGCTTTGGCTTTCGCGCGGCCAACTTTATGTTCAGGACGGGACGTTGATCTTTTCGACGGCAGGGAGCGAGGAATTCGATCCCGGGGTGTATCAGATTCCTTATCAGATGGTGTCCATCATTCTTTTAGGTCCCGGCACCAGCATTACCCATGACGTGCTGAGAATTCTCGCGCGCCACGGAACCCTTCTTGCCGCCGTCGGGGAAGGAGGTGTGAAATTTTACACGGCCCCGCCTATGGGGCAAGGGCGCTCGGACGTAGCCCGCGCGCACGCTCGGCTTTGGGCAGATGAAAAAGAACGGAATCGAATAGCGAGGAAAATGTATTCGATTCGCTTTCAGGAGGACTTTCCGGAAAGAGATATTAGTACATTGAGAGGAATGGAGGGAGGCAGGTTACGAGAATCGTACCGGATAGTTGCTCAGAAGTACGGTATAGAATGGAAAGGGAGGAGGTACGACAGAGAAAATCCTGAAACTAATGACATACCCAATCAATCTATTAACCATGCATCTACATTCGTAGAAGCTGCGGCAGATGTCGCCGTTGCCGCGGTTGGGGCTTTGCCGCCTCTAGGGTTCATCCACGAGGATTCCAGCAATGCCTTTACTTTGGACATTGCCGACTTATGGCGTGTAGAGGTGACCCTGCCCCTTGCGTTTTCTGTCGCCGCTCGCGCACTTAAAGACCCTGGTGTTATTTTAGAAAAAGAAATTCGTTACGAAGCAGCAAAAATTTTTAAGAAAAAGAACTTAATACCAAAAATGATCGACCAAATTAAGGGGTTACTTCATGTCGATGACAATTCTGGTGACTCGTAACGTTTCCGATCGTATGCGAGGATTTCTGGCTTCGTCTATGCTCGAACTTGCTCCGGGAGTATACGTCGGGGTTCGCTTTTCCCCGGCAGTTCGTGAACGCGTCTGGGAGACCGTCGAAGAGTGGTTTATCAGAGAGAGCGGGGCCAGTGTTGTCATGGTATGGCGTGACCCCACGCAACCGGGAGAAATGTCCGTAAAGTTTCTCGGGCTCCCACCCATTGACATTGTCCTGCAGGACGGGTTCCTCCTTGCAAGGCGTCTAAAGGAAATGTAACCTGAAGTAAGTGAGGCGCGAGCTCCGGTCCGTGGTCCTGCGTAAAGCCGAAGACGTCGTGCCGTTGAGCGTCTTCTGGAAGAGGAGTTACCAAGAACCAAAAAAGTAATTGTACCACAGAAAGAGTATTTGTCAAGGGTTTCCCCCGCGCACGCGGGGATGGACCGTGCCCCGGCGCGAGCCTCTAGCCGAAGCGCTGGTTTCCCCCGCGCACGCGGGGATGGACCTTGGCTGAGATGCGCCGCGCTGGTGTAAGCAAAGTTTCCCCCGCGCACGCGGGGATGGACCCAGCGGTGATGGCGCTAGGATATTCGGCACTACGTTTCCCCCGCGCACGCGGGGATGGACCTAGTCAAAAGACTTTGTAATAATTTGCCCAGGTGTTTCCCCCGCGCACGCGGGGATGGACCTGATAGATCGCCAAAAAGACGGGCCATGGCCAGGTTTCCCCCGCGCACGCGGGGATGGACCGATCGCGGTCGCCGACTTCACACCCGACTACTCGTTTCCCCCGCGCACGCGGGGATGGACCTCACAAGCAAGATAGACGACGTAAAGAATGCAGGTTTCCCCCGCGCACGCGGGGATGGACCTTGATGTAGCATCTAAAGAAGACGGCGTTGATTGTTTCCCCCGCGCACGCGGGGATGGACCTTTTCTCACAACGTCGAATCTTAGTTGACTTGGGTTTCCCCCGCGCACGCGGGGATGGACCCGTCGACCACGTGTCCGGGTCGACTGAGCTCGCGTTTCCCCCGCGCACGCGGGGATGGACCTGCTGAAAAAGGCCATCGGGGGAGAAGGCCGAAGTTTCCCCCGCGCACGCGGGGATGGACCTCGAGCTCCGCTCTCTCATCGAATCGGAAACGTGTTTCCCCCGCGCACGCGGGGATGGACCTGAACAGGCAGAAGTTATGGGGATGCCGCTTGTGTTTCCCCCGCGCACGCGGGGATGGACCCGCGCTGTCGTGCTGCAGTGATGAGCGCGGAGAGTTTCCCCCGCGCACGCGGGGATGGACCGCACCTGGCCGTCCAGGTACGGAGATGAGGCGAGTTTCCCCCGCGCACGCGGGGATGGACCTGATGAGTATCCGAGATACATGCCGCCTGTTCGGTTTCCCCCGCGCACGCGGGGATGGACCTGGTATAAGATCTTCCACCAGAAGACCTATAGTGTTTCCCCCGCGCACGCGGGGATGGACCTGATCCGCCCGCCGCGCCGGATAGTGGCACACGGTTTCCCCCGCGCACGCGGGGATGGACCTGACGTGTATCTCCCCGCCCCTCAGAACCCCCGGTTTCCCCCGCGCACGCGGGGATGGACCGGCTTGACAAAGATGCTCCTTAAGGGCAACGTGGTTTCCCCCGCGCACGCGGGGGCGGGGGGATGGATGCCCGGATTTTATTTTTTATACCATCTCCTCAGATAGACAGCCTTCGAATTTTACTCCAAGCGGAGGGAATTCGATGTTCGATGCGCACTTGCACTTTGAGGCAATTGTATCCCGAGAGGACGGTACGATCGATTGGGAACGGGCAAAACGGCTTGTCGAGCGTTGGCGCGCAGGCGGCGTGCGGGGGGTATTGGCGGTGTCTGTGGATCGACCGTCGTCCGAAAGGACGCTTGAACTCAAGGAACGGTTTCCCGACTTTGTTTTTGCCGCTTTAGGCGAACACCCGGAGCGACCTTCCTCTTCGGAACGGGAATTCTGGGCGTTGGAGGAACTCATTCGGACAGAACGGGAACGGATTTCGGCGATTGGGGAGATTGGGCTCCCTTACTACGTCGGGGTCGAACGGAAGTCGGCGGTTTTGGAGCGCCTTCGTATTTTTGCTGCTTTGGGACGGGAGCTTGACCTCCCTCTCGTTCTGCATGCCGTCTACGACGGAGCGGCGGAAGCGCTCTCTACCCTGCGGGAAGCTGCGATAGAAAAGGCACACTTTCACTGGCTCAAGGCATCGGATGCCATCGTAGAGCGGATTTTGGATTCTGGATACCGGGTGTCGGTTACGCCGGAAATCTGTTATCAGGAGCGGGCTCGGGTGTTGGCACGGAAGGTTCGGCGGCGTGGGGAGCCTATTCTATTTGAGACGGACGGACCGTGGATGTACGAAGGCCCTTTTGGCGGACGGCCTGCAGATCCTCTATGGCTTTGGGACGTGCTTCGGTGCACTGCGGAGGTGGTCGGTGAAAAAGAAGAGGACCTTTTGGCGTCTGCGGATGCCGCATTTCTTTCGCTGTTCGGAAGTTCGTAGGTAACCCGCTACTTAGATTAGAAACGGTCGAGGGGGTTACTTTCCGCATCGGATCGGGAAGTCTGTTGGTTTCCGGGTGCACCGGGGGAGAAATACACGGATTCACAAGGGCGACGTTACCGGTCGGACGTGGTATACTTCAGGGTGAAAGGGCCGGAGTCAGTTTAAAAGACTGAGAGCAAGTGTGTCGAGAAGTTTTTGGATTTAATAACAATGTTACATTACAAAGGAGTGATAAATATTATTTGCGACTATGAAAGCAAAATCTTATTTAGGTTGAGTTTGGATAATATGAATAAATTTATAAGAAAAATATACGAGAATGATATAACCAATGATGATTTATCGCTTCTTGTAGTAGATGTAGAAACAACGGGATTAAACTACAAAAAGGATCAAATAATAGAGTTTGCTGGTATTGTTTTGATAGCAAATAAAAAAGATAAACGCATAAAAGGTTACATAGACGCTTACGCAGGGGCGCAAGAACCAAGCATACCTATAAAAAAGAAGGTATCAAGAATAACAGGGATAAATAGAGAAGACGTTGTCGGTTTTAGCTTAAATTTAAGTAAGATTAACGAACTATTTAAAATTTCATACTTCGTTATAGCACATAATGCAATTTTCGATAAAAGATTTATAGAAAGATTGCCAAATTTTCGTTACACAAATAAAATTTGGTTAGACACTCTTCATATTAATTGGAAGAAACTTTTAAATATTAAAAATAATACATTAAATGAAATAAAACAATTTTTCAATATAAAAGAAACCATAAACCATTCCGCTCTAGGCGATGCAATATCTTTGTCAATGATTCTACAAGAAAAAATCGATGGCGTATATGTTTTAAGTTATTTATTAACGGATGAACTAATTAGACGCATCGAAAAATATAAGTTTTAACAATTCCAAGGCAGAGGCCGCACACCAATCGGGGTTTCCATGCTTTGCGCGCGTTGTAGGCCCCCTCTTGACTTTGGGAGGCGGACAGTGTATGATAAGCATTGCGCCTCGGAGAATCGCATGAGGTGAGGACTAAGACAGGACGAAACCATGTGGCCCCATCGTCTAGCGGTTTAGGATACCGCCCTCTCACGGCGGAGACACGGGTTCGAGTCCCGTTGGGGTCACCATTTTTATTGGGCATTTAAGACGGAAAATTAAATCTATTATGGATGATCGGCTTTTACTCTCTCCCTTTCAACCCGTACCCTCCCCCTCTCCGCAGAGGAAAAAGGCTGGGATGACCGACCTTCTGCGCTTTGTAGGCTGTCGCCTTTCGTGTATCCTTTTGGGTACACCCACTTGCTGGGAAAAGGGTGGCTTGGGAGGGGGGTTGTCGTCGTGTTCGACGAACGGGTGATCACGCGGGCGATCGTAGAGACGTACCTCGAAGAATTTCGGACGATCGTCGACCTCGACGTCGCCGTCGTCGGTTCGGGTCCGTCGGGGCTCGTTGCCGCGCGGGAACTCGCGAAGCGCGGCTATCGCGTAGCGGTCTTCGAAAAGCGGCTCTCCGTCGGCGGCGGACTTTGGGGCGGCGGGATGCTCATGAACCGAATCGTGGTTCAAGAGTCGGCGCGGCCCGTCCTCGAGGAGTTCGGAGTCCGCACTCGCGAGTATGCCCCGGGCGTATACGTGGCCCATTCGGTCGAAACGGTGGCGGCCCTCGTCTACGGCGCGCTTCAGGCCGGGGCGTATGTCTTCAACGGCGTCGCCATGGAGGACGTCGTCGTGCGCGACGGACGCGTCGCGGGTCTCGTATTGAACTGGGGGGCGGTGCACGCCGCCGGACTTCACGTCGACCCGTTGGCGATCCACTCCCGTGCGGTCCTCGACGCCACGGGCCACGAAGCGGAGGTCGTCCGCAAACTCGCCGCCAAAAACGGGGTATCCCTCACCGTCTCGGGCGAGCGCTCCATGTGGGCAGACCGCGGCGAGGAGGAGACCGTAGCCCTCACGGGCGAGGTTTACCCTGGGCTGTTTGCGAGCGGTATGGCGGCCACCAACGTGTACGGCGGCCACCGCATGGGGCCGATCTTCGGCGGTATGCTTCTTTCGGGCGTGCGTGCCGCCGAACTCATCGCCGAAGCGCTCGGTTCCTGAGCCATCGGGGTTCCCGCGTTCGTCAAAACCGAGAGTCCGTACGGGAGGACCTGAGGGAGGTCGGCGCGAGGTCTCGGGGCTTTTGCGTTCGTCAAAACCCTTCGAACCGCAAATGGCTTCCGCGCCCCCCGGCCTCTGGGGGATCGACGAGGATCCTCCGGGAGATCCGTTCGCGCACTTCCGGGACGTGGCTGATCACGCCGACGAGCATCTCGTGCGTTTCCAGGCGTTCGAGGGCCGTAAGTGCCGTGTTCAGCGCTTCGGGGTCGAGGCCGCCGAACCCTTCGTCGAGGAAGAAGAAGCGCAGAGGGTGCCGGCCGCGGAGTTGGACCGTCCGCGAGAGGGCGAGGGCTAGGGAGAGCGAAGCGAGGAAGCGCTCGCCGCCGGAAAGGGTGCTCGCCGGCCGTTCGAGGCCGCCGTGGGTGTAGTCTCGGACGAGGAAGGTGCCGCTCTCGTCCACCGCGAGGTCATAGCGCCCGCGCGAGAGAAAGCGGAGGTGGGCGCCGGCGTCGACGACGAGGTGTTCGAGGTGCTCGCGTCCGAGGAACTCCACGAGCGCCCGCCCTTGAACGAGGTGTTCCAGTGTTTTGAGGAGCTCCCGCGTGCGGGAGCGCTTTTTTTGTTCTTCCAAGAGTTCCGCGGCGCGCCGTCGGTTCTTTTCCAGTTCGTCGAGGCGGTTTTGCAGGCTTCCGAGCCGGAGCTGTAGTTCTTCCTTCTCGCGCTCGCGTTCTGCGCGTTCGCGCTCTCTCGCCGCCAGGTGTTCCTCGAGGGTTCTAAGAATGCGCTTGGCCCCGGTCACGACGTCGGGCAGTTCAACCTCAAAGCCTTCGACGAGGAGGGCGAGCTCCTCGGATCCCGGAAAGTGGGGAGCTTCCCGAAGTCGTTCTTCGAGGAGGCGGGACGCGGCGTGGAAGCGAATGCGCGCCTCGTTCCGCAGGCGTTCGAATTCTTCCAGCGCCTCGCGCTCGGCGCGGATGCGATCCGGGTCGAGGTGGCCGGAGCGGTAGGCGGCGAGAAGGTCCCGCGGGGAGGGTGGGGTGAGCCCTTCCGGTGTGCCTTGCTCCAGGGCGCTTCGCCACTCTTCTTCTGCCTCGGCCTTTGCCGTTTCCGCCGCCCGAAGGGAGGCCAAAGTCCGTTCGTACCGAACCACCGCCTCGCGGTGGGCTTCTTCGGCTTTCCGGAGGGCGTCTTCGAGCGTTTTCCCGCGCTTCTCGAGTTCGTCGACGAAGCGCGCGACTTCGCCTTCGAGCCTTTGCAATACCTCCGAAGGAGGAAATGCCGGACGCTTGCGGCCTTCCGCTTCGGGAGGGGGTGCCGCCTGTGCGGGGAGCGGCTTTGCTCTCGCGGGGAGGGATACGGCTTCGAAAGACGCCTCGAGGGAGGCGCGGAGAGGGGGAAAGGAGGAGAGCTCGCCGGCGAGTTTTGCCCACTCCTCGTGGATCCTTTTCGCGTCGCGAGCGTACTCCTTGCGCAGGCTCTCGAGTTCTTGTTCGAGGCGGGCGCTTTCGGCATTGAGGGACGCCCACTCTTCCTGAAGGTGCTTCGCCTCGTCTTCGAGGGCGCGCCTTTTCTCAGCGGCGGCCTTGCGCCGCGTTTCCGCGGCGTCGGCGGCCTTGCGGTGCGCTTCGAGTTCGCGGAGGAGACGGTCTACCTCGGAGTAGGGGATGTTCCGGTGGCGTTCGGTCCACGTGCTCCGCGCCGATCGGAGTTCTTTGGCCGCGGCGGCAAGGAGTTCGGCGCGCCTTTCCCACTCTTCCTTTGTCTCCCGCATGCGTTCGCGCAGGGATTGGGCGCTCTGGACGAGCGAATCGAGGCCTTTTTCGAGCTCGAGGCGGCGCGCGAAGGCGTCGCGCCAGTCGTCTTCCAGCGCGCTCACTTCCCAAGCGAGTGCGTCGAGTTCGCCTTCGTCGGACGTCGAACGGTCAGCGGTGAGGGGGAAGCCGCCGGAAGCGAAATCGCCCCGGGTCGCGGTGCTGGGCGGGTTTGTGCCCGCGTCCTCCGAAGCGCAGGAGAGTTCCGAGCCTCCTTCGCCTTCGTCCGTTTCGTCTGCAGGGGAGGGGCGGAGGTGCGGGGGAAGGAGGTCGCGGGCTTCCGCGAGGATCTCGGATACCGTTTCGGATCGGGCTTTAAGGATCTCGAGGCCTTGGGAGAATTCGAGGTGGCGCAGGCGCTGCTCGAGTTCTCTGGCGGCGAAGAGGAGCTCGCGGATGCGCCTTTCGGCCTCGAGGACGGCGTCTTCGGGCGGGAGCTTCTCCGAGTCTGCACGGCCGTAGCCGACCGCTGCGGCATCCCATAGGGCAAATCCCGCGGGCGGCTTAGCGGGGGAAGGGTGGTGCGTGGAGCCGCAGACGGGGCAGGGGGCTCCCGGGACGAGCTTGCGGGCGAAGTGTGCGGCCCAGAGTCGCTCGTGCTCGGCTTCGATTTCGCGTTCGCGGCGTTCGAGCCTTTGGCGAAGGAAGAGGGCGGCTTCCGCAAGGCGTTCGCGCCGTTCGGTGAGACGGCGTTCGTCGGCGTGCGCTTCGCGGTACGCGTTTTCCCACCGGCTCAGGCGTGCCCGGAGATCCGGGAGTCCGTCCGGTGTACGGAAGGCGAGCGCTCCGAGACGGGCGCCGAGGTTTCGGAGGTCCTGCGCCCGCTCGCGCAGTCGTTTCCGCATCTCCTCGATCTTCCACCGTTCCCTCTCCGCGGCTCGGAGTTCCCCTTCGCGCGCGAGGAAGGGTTCGAGGCGGGCCTTTTCCGCCTCCGCTTCCCGCTCCGCCTGTGCGCTTCGCTCCCGTTCTTCCTCGAGCTTTTGGCGCCTTTCTTCGATGTGGCGAAGCTGGTCCTTGGTGCGTTCGAGGTTTTCTCGGGCATCTTTCCCGCGCACAAAAATTTCCTCGAGGCGCTCCCGCGCTTCGCGAAGCTGCCGAAGGCGAAGGCCGAGTTCGACAAGGCGGCGGCGGTCGCGTTCCCCGTCCGCGCGGTGCGCGTCTACGGCGCGTTGGAGTTCTTCCTTCTGTGCAGAAGCGTTTTCCGCTTCGGCCTGCGCGCGCTCGAGCGCCTGCCCGAGCTCGGCGAGGGCGTTCCTCCGGTCCTCGAGGCGCTCCGCGTGGGGAACGAGAGTGAGGAGGAATTCCTCCTGCCGCAAGCGGCGTTCGCGTTCGCGGGCGGCGGGAACTTCTCCTTCGCGGCGGAGGAGTTCTTCGGCGTGGGCGGCCCAGCCTTCCAAGGCTTCCTGTACGCGTCCGAGGAGGAGGAGTTCGCCGTCCAGCGCGGTGAGCTTCTCCCGCACCCGGGTGAGCTCGTCTTCTGTGGCGCGAATTTCCCCCCGGAGGGCCGAGAGCGCCTCCTCGGAGGTGTCTCCGAGGCTCCGGAACTCTGCCTCGAGCACTTTGAGTTCACCTTCGACGGTTTCTAGGCGCCGCTTCACCTTTTCGTACAAATCCTTTCCGTACCTTTCGAGTGCGAATAGGCGTTCTAGCATCCCTTTACGTTCCGCCGGGGCGAGCGTGAGGAATTCGGCAAACCGGCCCTGGGGGAGGATCACGGAGCGGAGGAAGTCGTCTTCGTGGAGGCCGAGGAGCTCGCGGACCGCGGCGTCTACTTCGCGCACGCGGTCGGCCAGGGGGACCCAGCGGGGTTCTCCCGGAGCGCGGCGGAGGAGGCGCGCCGCCCGCGTCGCCACGGAGAAGGGGTCACCGCCGGTACTGCGGCGGAACTCCCGTTCGACGTGGTAGAGGACCTCGTTCCCGCCTTCTTCGAGGGAAAAGGTGAAGGCTACATACGCTTCGTCCCGTGCGACGTGGATCACGCCGCGGGAGCGCGAGGAGCGGTCCACGCTCCCGTACAAGGCGAGGGTGATCGCGTCGAGAAGCGTCGACTTCCCACTCCCCGTAGGGCCGAAGATGCCGAAGACGCCGCTTTTCAGACGAGAAAAGTCGACCTCCGCGGGGTCGGCGTAGCTGTGGATTCCGTCGAGGCGGAGGCGGTGGGGACGCACGGGTTTCCTCCCTCGGTGGCGAAGTGCGCGTGTTTTTCCGGCGACTAGAGGCTCGCCGCGGGAAGGCCCTCGTCGCCTTCGGCGAGGAGTTCGAGGAAGAGGCGGACGAGGTCTTCCTCGGGGTCTTTGCCTCCGGTGCGTTCGCGGTAAAACCGGCGGAAGAATTCTTCCGGCGGCCGGTCGGCGGTGACGGAGATGCTCTCGCGCGCGGTTTCCGGCAGGATGGGGCGGATGATGAGGATTCCCGGGTGGCGGCGGCGGACTTCGCGGACGACCTCCGAGTCCAGGGGGACGGGGGTGTGGACGACGACTTCTACCCACGCCCCTCGGTCCGCGTCGGAGCGGGCGTAGCGGAGGAGCTCTTCGGCGCCGCCCAGAAACGTGTGGCGGACGAGCGGTTTTCCGCGCCGCAGGGGAAGCCACGTGAGGCGCGCCTGGGGGGGACTTCCCTCCCAGGTGACGAGGACGACGCGCTTGCTCTGTCCCGCCTCGGAAAAGGAGAGGGCGAGCGGAGAACCGCTGTACGCCCCCGTGGCGGGTGCGGGCAGCTCCTGAGGTCGGTGGAGGTGGCCGAGGGCGACGTAGGCGACGGGCGGGAAGTCCTCCGGTGCGAGGGCGTAGGCGCCTCCGACTTCGATGGGGCGTTCGGAGTCGCTCGTACTCCCTCCCAATACGAAGAGGTGTGCCGCGAGCACCGCAGGTACTTCGGCGGGTACGGAGGCGAGCAGGCGACCGAAGATCTGGCGCATCTTGGCGGCGTAGGCGGAGCGGCGGGCGGAGGTCCCGTCGTACGGTATGTCTCCAGGTACGGTTTCGCCCGCGCCGGGCGGCGCGCCCACGGGGTCGGTTTCGCCCGCGCCGGACAGCGTGCCCACGGGGTTGGTTTCTCCCGCGCCGGGCGGCGTGCCTAGGGGGTTGGTTTCGCCCGCGCCTTGCCCGCGGTCCGGATCCTCACCCGAGATACCGTCCGGATCCGCTTCCAGGCCGCCCCCGCCCCGCTCGGGGCTTTGTCTGTCGTTTGGGCTGCTCCCTTCTTCGACCGCGTAGATGACCTCCCGGAGTCGGACTTCGGAGACGTACGGCACGGGGAGCACCGCGATGCGCTCGGGAGCCCCGCGCACGGGTCGGCGCGCCTCAAAGAGGAGGGGCTTTTCGGGTACGCGGCCGACGAGGTGGATTCCCCGTTCGTGGGCCAGCGGGTGGGCGGCCGCAATGCGCTCGGGGCTGTCGTGGTTGCCGGCGAGGACGACGACCTGGCGACCGCCTTCGGCGAGGCGGGCGAGCGTTTCGTACAGGAGGGTTTCGGCCCACGCCGGGGGGTTGTACCTGTCGTAGACGTCGCCGGCGACGAGGACGAGGTCTACGTCTTCTTCGCGGGCGATCTCCACGATTTCCTCGAGAACCGCCGCCTGCTCCTCTTTGCGGTCTCGGCCTTCGAGCGTGCTGCCGAGGTGCCAGTCGGCCGTGTGCAAGATGCGCATTTCGTCTCCTCCCGATGGGTAGGTACCGGCTTGGGGGCGGAGCGCCAGAAACGAGTCCCGTTTCCCTCGGGTACGATACCGGCCTGGGGATCAGGAGAATCGGGGGTCCGAATTCAGCCTCCGGTTCCCTTTCGGGGGATTAGGTCTCGCCGAGAGAGCGGGAGTACCGGTGGGAGAGCGGGAGTACCGGTGGAAGGGCGGGGGTACCGACAGGTGGGCGGAAGTACGCGGGCGGAGGTCGTCAGAAGATCCGTACGGCGCGGTCTACGCCTCCGTCCCCCGTGAGGCTACCGAATCGGCCCTTGCCGGCGAGCTCTTCTCCGAAGGCGTACAGCCACCCTTCGCGCGGAAGTTCGCCGAGGAGGTCGCGCACCGCGCAGGCGTACACGTAGAGCTGGGCCTTGTAGATCCGCGGGTCGAGGATTCGGTCCGTCTTGTAGTCGAGGAGGACGTACCCTCCGTCTTCCCGGAAGAGGACGTCGAAGATCCCTTGCACGACCACCGCGTCGAGGCCCGCCGTCCGCCCGCCGTTGTCTGGGGTTTGGGATTTCCCGCGGACGGCGTCCACCCACGCGCAAAACGCCTGGAGGTCCTGGGTTGGAAAGGCCGGACGTTCTCGGTCGATCTCCGCGTTTGCCGCCGAAGAGGACGTACCGGAGGGGGCGGGGGTCGGCGTTTTCGAGGGCAGGTCTACCTCGAGGAGCGCGGCGGCAACCTCGGCCGGGAGGTTCCAGAGGAACGGCCGTTCGCGGTGGACGCTCTCTGCCTTGCGCAGGCGTTGTCCGAGGGGGTGGAGGAAGAATTCCCAAATCCGCTTGAGGGGGATGAGGGGTCGGTCTTCGGGGGTGAGGCGCCCTTCCTCCACGAGCCGGTCGAGCTCCCGGGCGAGCGCCTCTTCGTCCGCCGCGCGGGTTACGTCGACGAAGCGGAGGAAGGTGTGGACCGCCGTACCGCGCCGGAGGCCTTCTTCTGCGGCTTCGGCGTCCGCCCGCCGGATTTCGCCGGAGGACGCGCCTTTGCCCCAGGGGGAAGGGGCTCTCCGCCCGCCCACGGCGTCGCGCGTTTCCGCCCCGTTTTGCACCTCGAATGCCGCCATCGCCCACAACGCGTCGATGGAGGCGACGTCGTCGGCGAGGGCAAAGGCTTCCAAGCGTTTGCGGATTTCCGTGACGGTGAGCTTGGCGGGAAGCGCCGTGTGGGGGACCCAAGGGTACACATCGAGGGCGCTCGCCTCCAAGGGGAGGACGCGCGCGAGGAGCGCGTGGGCCGCGGTTTCGTCCGCACCGTCGGGGCCACCGGGTACGGCCTCTGGGAGGGGACCTCGTTCCTCCTTACGCGGCGATGCCACCGCGCGCAGGAGGAACGGGGGCACGAAGAGCTCGCGGGTTGGGCTTTCGCCCGAAAGAAGGCGTTCGAACTCTTCGGCGAGGCCGCGGGTGTGCGCCTCGAGGTAGAGGACGGGGAAAAGGAGTTCGGCAAAAGAGTGGGCATCGAGCTTTTGCGTCACGGGGAGGACGACGCGTTCTTCGGCCGAATCCGTTCCGGCGTCTGCCGCGTTTCGAACGAAGTTCCGAACACTTGAGGAGGGGGGAAAGCTCTTGCGCACGCGGTCGAGCCTCTTGCCGAGGTCGTTTTCCACGAAGGGAAGGACGACCTTTTCCCGCGCGCGCGTGAGCGCGACGTAGAGGAGGCGAAGCTCTTCGGCAAGGCGGTCGCGCTTTTGCCGCGCGCTTGCGAAGAGCCACGGAAGCGTCGGGTAGCTCATGTGCCGTTCCGCGTCGATTTCGCGTAAGGCGACGCCGATGTCCCGGTGGAGGATGACGTCCTCTTCGGCGTCCCTCACGTAAAACGGCTGCGCGAGCCCCGCGAGGACGACCACGGGAAACTCGAGCCCCTTGCTCTGGTGGATCGTGAGGATGCGGACGGCTTGTCCTTCGTCTTCGGCCGCCGCTTCCCCGTCTTCGAAGAGGTCCCGTTCCGCGAGCGTGTCGAGCTCCTCGAGGAGTTCGCCGAGGGGGCGCTTTCCCCGCCGTTCGCTCCGGCGAAACCAATCGACGAGGCGGCGAAGGCGCGCTTCCAAGGTACGCCCCGTGGGGAGGGCGGCCCCCCAGAGGTCGAACCCGAGTTCGCGCAGGAGGCGTTCGGCGAGCTCTGCCGTGGAGAGGTCGCGGGCGAGGTCGCGCCAGTGCGCGAGGGCGCGGACGAAGTCCCGCAGACGGGGGTACGCCTGGGCGAGGACTTCGTGCACTTCCGGGTGGTCTTTCGCGATGCCCGGGTCCCCTTCGGCGGTGCGGAAGACGGCCTCCCAGTAGGGAATCTCGGGGTGGGCGATGCGCACCGCGGCCAGCTCCTCGGCCGTAAGGCCCACGACCGGAGACGAGAGTACGCCCACGAGCGGGACGCTCCGCGCGGGGTTGTCCACGACGCGCAGGACGTTGAGAAAGGTCTGGACGTCTGGATCGTCGAAGAGGCTCCCGCGCGTCACCGCGCGCACGGGAACGCCCAGACGTTCCAGCTCGCGCACGTAGACGGGAAGCCACGTGCGGCTCCGGAGGAGGATCGCCGTGTCTTCCGGTGCGACGCCGTCTTCGGCGAGGGCGCGGGCGATCACCCGGGCTTCTCCCTCGGCCCGAAGGAACTCCACGAGGGCGGCGGCCCCGGCGTCGTTCTCCGCATCGTCTGCTTCGGGGGCATCTCCTTCTTCGTCGGACACGGCACCTCCCGTGCCTTTACTCCCGGGGGTGGGGGCATCCGAGGGGCGTTTGCCGTGCCGTTCGAGTAGGGCGTAAAACTCGCGGAGCACGGGGTCGCGGGCGGGAGACTCCCTCTCTGCGGTGGAGGCGTCCGCCGCCAAGTCCCGCAGGTCGGCGAAATACACGGCGATTCCAGGTCGGTTTTGGGGTGTGGCGTGGGGTGCGGGCAATAGGCGGTGCCCTTCGTGGTAGTCGATGCCCCCGATTTCCCGTTCCATGAGGGCGCCTATGAGGCGGTTTACGCCGTCCAAAAGTTCGGGGATGCTCCGGAAGTTGTGCGGGAGGTCGACGCGGAATCCTTCGGGAGGGGTTTCCGATCCCGCGGAAGTCCTCTCCCCTTCCAAGGTCGCCCTTCCTTCGGGACCTTGGGGGTGGGCGGAGTAGGGGCTTTTTTCTCCCGGCAGACTCAAGGGGGTATAGCGCTCGTAGAGTTCGAGAAAGAGGCGCGGTTCGGCGAGGCGGAAGCCGTAGATGCTCTGCTTTACGTCGCCAACGAAAAAGAGCTTTTCCGGCGGGGCGATCTCCCGGAGGAGGGCCATTTGCACGGGGTTTAGGTCTTGTGCCTCGTCTACGAGCACTCCTTCGAAGGTAGCCCGAAGTTCCTTTGCCAGAAGGCCGTCGTCTTGCCTGAGGAGCTTCAAGGACAGCTGCTCCAGGTCTTCGAAGTCCAGAACGCCGAGCGCGCGCTTGCGCCTTTCGTACGCCTCGAGGAAGCCCCGGGACCATTCCACAAAACGCTCGACGTCTGGGGTGATGCGGGCCACGGCTTCGCGCACTTCCTCCAACGGTCGGGCGAAGTAGCTCGTTTGGAGTTTCTTGACGGCCTTTTTGACCTTATCCCTGCGGTTTGTCACGGCCTCTTTGAGCCCTGGGTCGATTTCGTCGCCTTTCCCCTTGCGAATCGGCGGCAGGCGTTCAAAGGAGAGCTCCTTGAGCTCCTGGGCAAAGGGGTCCCATTGGGTTTTTTCGGCGAGGGTGGCGATGGCGTCCCGCTCTTCCAAGAGCCTTTCGAGGTACACCTGCGGGCCGCCCGGTTCTCGGGCCAAGGCGATGGCTTCCTCGAGCAGGCGCACCGCGTTGGCGATCTTCGCCCGCGTTTCGAGGAGGGCTCCCTCCTGCCAGCGCCTGAGCGCCTCTTCAGCTTCTGGAGAAAGAGCTTCGGGCGAACGGGCGGCGCGGTAGGGGAGGAGGACCTCTTCGAACCACTTCTCCGGGTCGGGGGTTACGCGGGCGAAGCGCACGAGGCTCAAAACCACTTCTTCGAGTTTGCCGAGTTGGTGCACGGGGTGACCGTAGCGCGCGAGAAATGCCCGTGCGGCTGCGGCATCCTCGCGGAAGAAGCGGTCTACGGCTTCGCGCAGGTAGCTGCGGAGGACCTCCTCTTGGAGAAGCTGCGCCTCGGCGTCGTCGAGCAAGGTGAAGCGCGGGCTCAGGCCGATCTTTTGCCCGTGGCGCCGGAGGAGGTCGGCGAGGTAGGCGTGGAGCGTTTGGATGGGTGCCCGCCCGAGGAGGAAGATCTGCCGGCGCAGGCGCTGCGCCTCGCGGGTATTCGCGCCCGCGTGTTCCTGCAGGCGCTCTTGGAGGGCGCGGCGGATCCTCGCCTTCATCTCTTCGGCTGCCGCGCGCGTGAAGGTGACGACGAGGAGGCGGTCGATGTCGACCCGCTCTTCGAGGACGAGGCGCATGACGCGGGCTACGAGCACCGCTGTCTTGCCGCTTCCCGCCGAAGCCGACACGAGGAGAGGGCCGCCCGGATGGGAGATGGCGAGGAGTTGTTCCGGCGTCCAGTTCACGCTGTCTCCCCCTTCCCCGAGGCTTCGGAAAAGGCCGCAAAGATCGCCTCTCCGTCTACCTTGGGCACGTTGCGAAGGCGTGTCTCGTGGCGGTACGGGCAGATCGTCCGAAAGGGGCAGGTTTCGCAGGCGTCTTTCCCCCCGAGACGGATGGGGTGGGGGGAAATGTCGCCGGCGAGGGAACGCCGCGCGGCGTCGACGAGGAGGAGCTTTGCGAGCTCTACGAGCATGTCGAATTCCTCTGCGGTAAACGCAGGGGAGCGCGCGGAGACTTCTCCGGACCGTTTGATCTCGGTGGGAACGAAGGGCGACCAGCGCCCCCCCGCGGATCCGTCCGCGAGACCTCGGTCCATGGCCTTGAGGATCTCCGGATCGCGGAGCACGCGGCCTTCCCAGCGGAAGTTCTTGAGGAATTCTCTCCGGTAGAGGTCGTCCGCTTCGGCGTCACCTCCGGAGGGTTCCGGAGGGAGATCCGTCCTCGAGGGAGGGCGGTGGATTGGGACATAGACCATTCCGGCGGGCCTGCGAATTCGGGAAGGCGGGCTGCCGGGGTTGTCGTCGTGGGGAAGGTGCAGGGCAGCGAGGAGGTATGCGGGCAATTGGATGTCGGTTCCGTACGCAAAGGCGGGGAGGTCGAAGGTGCGCTTCGACGTCTTGTAGTCGATCACGCGCACGAACTCTTCGCGGGGGGCTTCGGTCTTTGGCCGCCAGACGTCGAGACGGTCGATCCGCCCCACGAGCACGAGGCGAACAGAAACGCCTTCGAGAAAGCCGAGCTCGTAGGAAATGGGAAGCTCGGTGTACATGGCGGCGAATTCGCTGCGCCGCCTTTCTTCCCGCACGATTTCGGCGATGCGCCGTAGGGTGGGAACGAGGAGCGCCCTCCCGACTTCGCTTCGGAGAAGTGGGCGCAATCGCGCGTAACGTCCCGGAGAGTCGTCGACGAGCTCCGCGAGGAGCCGTTCATACTCGGCCTCGGCCGCAAGGAGCGGTTTATACTCGGCTCCGTCCGCCTGCGGGAGCTCTGCCTTTGCGGCACCGGGGTTGCCCTCCGACGCTTCTCGGGAGAGGTCGCGGAGGAGGCGGCGCAAGAAGTCGTGGAGGAGCGTTCCTAAATCCGCGGCATCGAGAGGGCCGGAGTTTTCTTCCAGCCGCAGCCCGTACGCGAGGAAGTGTCGATAGGGGCAGGCGTAAAAGGCTTCCGCCCGCGACGCGCTCAGCGAAAGGCGTAAGCCGCCCCCCTCTTCCCGCTCGAGGTAGAGGCGAGAGGCCAGGTTGGGAGAAAGCTGCGGCGGAGAAAGGGAGCGCCTGCGGAGGAGGATTTCGTGGCGGGGAGAGAGTGCGCCGGTCGGCATGCTCCCCACCGGGAGCGGGTCAGACGCCCTCCCGACTTCCCAGGGGTTCGTCGCGGCGGATGGTTCGGGTGCGTCGGCGGTTTCTCCGAGGACGTAGAGGAAGGGAGAAGGGTTGCGCGCCTCAAACCCGTCGGTGAGCGAGTAGGAGAGGTAAAGGCGTTCGCGGGCGCGGCTGAGCGTACGGTAGGCGATCCACACCTCCCGCCGCTCTTCCTCCTCGTCGTCCGCGAGTTCGACGTTCCAGGCGCGCAACGCCTCGCGTTCCCGCGCGTCAAAGAGGGAACCCGAAACCTGCGGTCGGGGGAAGGACCCGTCCGCCATTCCGAGGACGAAGGCCACGCGCACGTCTGCAAACTCGCCGCGGTCCGCGAGCACGAGGTGCACCTGGTCGAGCGTCGGCGGGACGAGCCCTACGGTGAGGCCTTCGAAACCGGCGAGGAGGATGTGGAAGAACTCATCCGCCGTGAGTTCCTCGTTTCCGAGGAGGAGGGTGAGTTCGTCGGCGTAGGAGCGCCAAAGGCGCCAAATTTGGCGGTGGACTTGCGCCCGCTCAAACTCGCCGCGTTCCCGCGCCTCTTCTTCCCAGGCTCGGAACCGTTCGGGAAACCGGCGTTCTTCGCCGAAGGCGTCGAGGAGGCGGATCCCCTCGGCTACCCGCAGGCGCCCGCGGAACGCGCGGCGCAGGCGCAGGATCGGAAGGAGGCTTTCTCTCACGACGCGGTTTACGTCCTCGGTCACCCGTTCGTCCTGGGCGAGGACTTGCTTGAGGCGGCGGGAGAGCTCGCCCCCCGCGCCGAGGATGCGGATTTCGTACGCGCGCGCGAGGAGTTCCAGGCGGTCGACGGCCTCGCGGAAGCGCGCGACTTCCATCCCCTGCGGGAGGAGGAGTTCCGTCCGCAGGCAGGCGAGGGCCGTCTCCCGGTCCGCACGGCGGCGGGAAAGCCTCGCGAGGCGTCCGAGGAAGAAGAAAAAGGGGTGGGCGGCGACGCCCGCGCGCGTGACCTGGAAAAAGGGGATGCGGTGGCGGGCGAAGGTCGCCTCCAAGAGCGGTCCGTACGCTTCGTCGCGAAAGTACACGGCGATGTCGCGGAAGCGGTACGCGCCCGTGCCCACGAGGCGGAGGATTTCCTGTGCCGCGGCTTCCACTTCTTCGCTCGGCCGCGCGTACGCCGAGACCCGTAGTCCCGGATCGGCGGTCGCCGCGCCGGGATGCGCTTCACGCCGCAGGCAGGTTTCTCCGTCTCCGTCGGCCTGCTTTGTACCGCCGAAAAAGCCTTCCACGCATTCGACCGCCCTGCGGAGGTCGGGATGGAGGAAGCGCGGGCGCCCGCGAAATTCTTTGACCTTTACCTCGATGCCCCGGGCTTCGGCGCCCTTTCGCAGGCGTTCGTAAAGGGCGGCGGCGTCCGCCCAGAGAAGCCCAGGATCCCCGGGGGCGTCGGACCTTTCGCCGGCGGGCGGATCGGAGCGCAAGGTCGACGCTTCGGGGTCGAGCGTCAGGGCGACGTACGCCTCCCGGCTCATGCCTATGAGGAGGAGGAGTACTTCCTGTTCGAGCGGAGAGAGCCGTTCGAAGCCGTCGACGTACACCATGCTCTCGTTCAGGAGTTCGCGGGAATTCCGGAGGCGATCCGCTAGGCGCGCGAGGCGGTCGGGATAATCGCCGAACTTCTCACCCAATACGCGGTCGCGCTCCTGCCAGAGGCGGAGGAGGGCCCTGAGTTTCTCGCGCAGGCGGAGGAGTTCCGCAGGGCTCGCTTCTCCTCGGGCCGGCGCTTCCGTGTTTTCCCTCTCCTCTGTCGGCTTTTCCGCTTCGCCCAAGCGCTCGTAGAGGTCTTCGAGATCCCGCGCCGTGAGTCGGCTGTGGCGAAACTCGTCGATCGCCTCGCGCAGAATGCGCGGGGCGTCGGGACCGAGGCCGGCGAAGACCCCTTCGTCCGTTCGGGAGCTGTCGCGGGTGACGAAGTAGGCGAGGAGCGCCTGCACCGCCGCCGGGCTTACGGGGCGTAGGGGCTCGTCTCTCCCCTCGCCTTCTAACCACCAAAAGAGGCGGCCGAGACCGACCACCTGCGTGCGGATCACGCCGCGCAGACCGGAGGCGAGGAGCGCCCGTTCGGCGTCGTGCGTCATGTGCTCCGGAACGATGTAGAGGAGAGGGGGGCCGAGCGGATCCTCCCGTTCGCGCTGCCGGAGCTCTTGGAGAATCCACTCCGTCTTGCCGCTTCCCGCCGGTCCCAAGAGAAACGTAAGTCCCATCCGCCGACTCCCCTTCGGGAAACCCGAAAACATGCGTTCGGTATTTCTTAGCTTCTAAGCTAGCAGGTCCTCCCGCGTCTGACAAGGGGGTGGGACGCGCGAGCCTCCGTTCTTCTGCGCTATCCGTTTCGAATCTTCGCTTTACTGCACCTCTTCCCTGCGGTACCCTGAAAAAGGGGGTGTGCGATGTACCGCCTCTACATCGTCGAAGACGACGCATCCCTTCGGACGCTCTTGGCGGAAAATCTGGTGCGCTACGGGTACACGGTGGAAGCGTCGCGCGAGGAGGACTTTCCTGTCTTGGACCGGGTCGTGCGGGAGTTCGATCCGTTCCGCAACACATGGACAAATGTCACGGTTGCTTCCTGCTTCGACGAGGAGGTGCTCGTAGACCACGGCTGACCGTGTTCCGCCGCATAGCTCCTCTCCACAGGCGTCACTTCCCGCGGAACTCGCGGTAGGGCAGTCTATACGCCGACTGCCAGGGCAAATTTGAGCAGGTTCTTCGCCGCGTTTTCGTCTCGGTCGTGGCGAGTGCCGCACACCGGACACGTCCACGCCCGGACAGAAAGCGGAAGCTCAGAAAGTACGTACCCGCAGACAGAACACGTCTTCGACGTCGGTGCAAAGCGGTTCACCTTCACCATCCGCACTCCCCGAAGCTTGGCTTTCGCTTCGAGGAGCGTCCGGAAGGTGCTCCAGCCGACGTCGGCGATGTAGCGGGCAAGGCGGTTGTTTTTGAGCATGCCGGCGACGTTTAGATCTTCAATCGCGATCACCGGATGCGTCCGGACGAGTTCGGTCGTGAGCTTGTGGAGGAAGTCCAACCGGATGTTTTGAATCCGGAGGTGGAGTCTGGCAAGTTCAAGGCGCGCCTTTTCGTAGTTCTTCGTGCGTTCGATGAGTCTTCCGGTTTTGTCCCGCACACCCCGGCGGGAAAGA